>JAFAKX010000104.1 GCA_019234945.1 Silvibacterium sp. | reverse complement strand
GTTCACCTTCTCGGGCCTGAAGCGCTCTGACATCGAAGCCACCGATCTCGGAGACATCGTCGCTATTGCCGGCGTCGAAGGCATCACCATCGGCGAGACCATCACCTCGATCGAGAATCCCTCGCCCATGCCGCGCATCGTGATTGACGAGCCGACCATCGCGATGCAGTTCTTCGTGAACAATTCGCCTATGGCCGGCCGCGAAGGCAAGTATGTGACCTCGCGGAATCTTCGCGAGCGCCTGGAGAAAGAACTGCTCACAAACGTGTCCATTCGCGTCGAGGAGACCGGCAGCCCTGACAGCTTCAAGGTCCTCGGACGCGGCGAGCTGCAGCTTGCCATCCTGATCGAGATGATGCGGCGCGAAGATTACGAGCTGATGGTTGGCCGCCCTGAGATCGTCACGCGCACCATCGACGGAAAAGTCATGGAGCCGGTCGAGCACCTCACGGTCGACATCCCCGATAACTTTGTCGGAACCGTCATCGAGCGCCTCGGACCGCGCAAGGGCGAGATGGTCAAGATGCATGGCCACGGCCGTGTTCGTCTCGAATTCCGCGTGCCGTCGCGGGGACTCATCGGGTTGCGCAGCGAACTGCTCACCGAGACCCGTGGCACCATCGTGATGAACTCTCTCTTCGACGGGTACATTCCGTGCCAGGGCGAGATCCCGCAGCGCCCCACCGGCGCGCTGATCGCTGACCGCCCCGGAACCACCACGGCCTACGCTCTTGAAGGCCTCGAAGACCGTGGCGTCCTGTTTGCCCCGCCGGGAGTCGAAGTCTACGAAGGCATGATCATTGGCGAGCACTCGCGCGACAACGATCTTGACGTTAATGTGGTCCGCGAAAAGAAGCTCACCAACATGCGCGCTTCGACCGCCGATGAGGCTGTCCGCCTCGCGCCGCCGCGCGTCATGAATCTCGAGCAGGCGATCGAGTTCATCGCCGATGACGAACTGGTTGAGGTCACGCCGAAGTCGTTGCGCCTGCGTAAGAAGGTCCTTCAGGCCAACCGCAGGCCGAAGCGCTACGCTGTTGCGGAAAAGTAGAGTTCGAGCCCGGCGGGTGTGGGCTATCCGTTCGAATCGTGCAGCCTATAGAATCGAATCATTGCATGTCGCAGCAGCCGATACTTTTTTCCCCGCAGGCGCCCGTGACACCTCCTCGGCTCGCCGCGAGCGCGCCCGAGGGCGCCAAGCCGCCGCGCCATTCTCCGCGCTGGCTTCAGCGTCTGGACCTCTTCGTGCGTGTGATCGTCCGCCTTTACCTCGGTCTGGTCATCGTCGTTCTTCCCTGGATGCATTTCTGGGACGACAATCGGCTGTTCGCCATTGTGCCGCATCTTGCCCCGCTGCTTCTTAACGGGGTTGCGCGCGGCATCGTCTCCGGCCTGGGCCTGCTGAACATCTGGATCGCTGTCCACGATGCCATCCATTACCGCGAGGGTTAGGCTGTCGATGCCCAGGACACCCAAGCCCTTAGCGAGCGCACCTCTGGCCTACGAAAACCAAGGCTTTCTGAACAGCCCGGACGGACGCAGCCTGCGCATCCTGTCGGAGTACTCCGAGCCTTTGGCGCGTTTCCGGCGCGAGCGGATCCGCGACACCGTAGTCTTCTATGGATCAGCCCGCTTTCGCGCTCTCGACGATGCAAACCACGAACTGGAACTGCTCGAAAACACCGGCTCGGTCCGGCCAGCCCCGCAAGATGAGCAGCCGGCAAGCCAGCCTGAGCTGGCGCAGGGAACAGCCAGCGAACTCAGCCGGCGGCGCGCCGAAGCCGCCGTCGAAATGGCGCATTATTATGAGGATGCGCGCCGTCTGGCCTACTTGCTGACCACCTGGTCCAAGACCCTGAAGTCGCGCCGTCACCGCTTCGTCGTGACCACCGGCGGTGGCCCCGGCATCATGGAGGCCGCCAACCGCGGCGCCTACGAAGCCGGAGGCAAGACCATCGGTCTGAACATTCGTCTGCCCTTCGAACAGTATCCGAACCCCTATGTTACGCCCTCGCTGAACTTCGAATTTCACTACTTCTTCATGCGTAAGTACTGGTTCGCCTATCTGGCCAAGGCTCTGATCGTGTTCCCGGGCGGATTCGGAACACTCGACGAAGTCTTTGAGGCCCTTACGCTCGCCCAGACCGAGAAGCTGGCCAAGAAAATGACCATCATCTTCTATGGCTCATCCTTCTGGAAGCAGGTTGTGAACCTGGACGTGCTGGTAGACAAGGGCACAATCTCGCCCCGCGACCTGGAGCTTTTCGAGTTCGCCGACACTCCCGATCAGGCCTTCGAGTTACTGCGCGAGAACCTCACCCGCTATCACCTGCAACCCGAATCCGGGCATCCCTATGCCGAGGACGAAGGCGCTTTGGCTCCGGAAATCGCGCGCACGCGTTCCTGAACGGTGCTCCACGCCGCCTTGCGCCGTATCCCATTGGGAATATGTTGCCTTTTCGGGCACCGGCTCCAATTTGAACGTCCTTTCTCTCCCCCGTAATGCCACATTCATGGTGCATGCCGAATACTTAAAACAGAAAGTCTCAGGAGGGCAACTCAATGGCCGGTCTGCGACGCATCTCGTACCTGTGGAAAGATGCTGGTGCGGCACGTGAGTATTCGACGGGCGTATCCCTGCATAGCCACACGAACCAGTCCAAGGAGACCCTCGACTTCCTGGCAACCTTCGGCAACGACTATCCACTGGTGCGAAAGCTGCTTGCCTACGGGGAAAGGCGCGCCCGCGACATCCATAAGATCGCACTCAACTACTCGGCCGGCTATTGGACACCGCCTCTCACGCCGCGTATCGCCTTCGACCTCGAGAGCCGGCAGATCGCAGAAAAGCTCGGGCTTGCGCCGCTTGTTTCCATCTCCGACCACGACACTATCAACGCTCCTATGTTGCTGCGCACCGTGGCATCGGCCCGACACATTCCGGTTTCAGTGGAATGGAGTGTTCCGTACGGACCCGACCAGGCCTTCCATCTCGGCATCCACAACCTGCCCAGCGACACTGGCGCCGACTGGATGCGCACCTTCGAGGAGTTCACGGCCAGGCCCTCGGATGCGCGACTGACCGAAATCCTCTCCGCGCTGCACGCATTGCCGAACGTGCTCATCATCTTCAACCACCCCCTGTGGGACCTTTACATCATCGGCAAAGAAAGGCATCGCGCCCTCGTATACAAGTTCCTCGAGGAAAACGGCCAGTTCATGCATGCGCTCGAACTCAATGGCCTGCGCAGCTGGGAGGAGAACCGCCAGGTGAAAGAGCTCGCCAAGGCTCAGAGCAGGCTGCTCATCTCCGGCGGAGATCGTCACGGCGTCGAGCCGAACGCCAACGTGAATCTCTCCAACGCGACCAGCTTTACCGAGTTCGTGCACGAGGTCCGCTACGAGGGCCGCAGCCACGTCCTGTTTATGCCGCAGTATGCGGAGCCCTGGAAGCACCGCATCCTGCAATCCACGCTGGATGCGATCCGCACCTATCCCGATTTCCCGCAGGGATCCCGCACCTGGGACGAACGCGTCTTTCACCCCGATGCGAATGGTGTGATTCGCCCACTCTGCGAACTCTGGCCACATGACGGCAGTGTGCCGCGCTACCTGCACTATATCGTCAGCATGGTCAAGATGCTCGGCAGCAGGCCGGTTTCCGGCAGCCTTCGCATGGCATGGAGCGAATCGCGCGAGCTGAAGTTCGCCCTCGGCGAAGAAGCGTTTTAAGAACAGCGATTCGCCATCAGCCGTTTAGCGGTCAGAGAACGCGTGTACGATCAGAGACGGTACCGGCTTTCCTGACGGGCTCAGTGGTCTTTTGGGTAGGGCAGGATCGAAAGCTAATCGCTAATCCCTAATCGTTAATGGCTGCTTCTCTCACACCGCGGATCGCCTATTTTCCCGATTCGTTTTACGAAATCAATGGCGTCGCCCACACCAGCCGCCAGTTCGAGGCCTTTGTCCGTAAGCGCAATCTGCCGTTCCTCATGATCCGGGCAGGGCGGCGCAATCCGCCGCTGTCGGTCGAGGGGAACCTGACCACGCTCGAACTGCCTCGCGGGTCTTTTGCCTTTGCGCTCGAAAAGGACCTTACCTGGGACGCCGGTTACGCCCGCCATCTGCCTTTGATACTGCGCACACTGCGTAAGTTCCGTCCGGACATCATCCACATCACCGGTCCCAGCGAGAATGGAATGCTGGCCGTCATCATCGCCAATCACCTCCACATGCCGCTGGCCGCCTCCTGGCACACCAACGTACACGAATACGCTGCCAGCCGCGCCGACTGGCTGCTCCGCCACTTTCGCGATGGCCGGCGCGAGCAGGTTGCAGAGTGGATCGAGCACTCCGCCCTCTACTTCAGCGGGAGGTTCTACTCGATTGCAAAGATCCTCTTCGCTCCGAATTCGGGACTGTGCCGCCTGCTTGAAAAGGAAACCGGTCGCCCATGCTTCCTAATGCAGCGCGGCGTGGATGCCAGCGCATTTTCTCCTGCCTGGCGGCAGCGGAGGCTTGGGGACAACGCTTTTATTCTCGGATTCGTGGGCCGTCTTTCCGTCGAGAAGAACGTCGCTCTACTCGCCCAGGTTCAGGAGGAACTGAAGGCACGCGGCTTCACGAACTTCCGATTTCTCATCGTCGGTCACGGAGCCGAGGAGGCCTGGCTGCGCGAACACCTGCCCGGAGCTGAATTTGCCGGCGTCCTACGCGGCGAGGCCCTCTCACGCGCCTACGCCAACATGGACCTCTTTGTCTTCCCATCGCACACCGACACCTTCGGAAACGTTGTGCTTGAGGCGTTGGCGTCTGGCGTTCCGGCCATCGTCACGCCGGACGGCGGGCCGCCCTCGATCGTGCGCGATGGCGAAACCGGCTTCATTGCCCGCGACGAGGACTTCGCCTCCGCGGCGGCGCGCGTCATTTCCGATCCTGCATTGCACGCAAACATGCGTCAGGCCGCCCGTTCGGACGGCCTGAGTGCATCGTGGGATTCAGTGTTCGAAGCTGTCTACGACGGCTATCGGACGATCCTCTGACTCTCCCCAGCTTCATCTCCCTCGAAAAGCTGGTTTACCGCGGATTGCCCGTCAGGTGAGCCATAGCCGCTTCATATCCATGGCGGTACCCCTCGCGATAATCCTCGCGATAGGCCTTCGACACGTTCGGATGACGGTACTCCTCACGGTCGTTCACGTCCGGCATGCGGTGATGCTCGTAGTCCCTCTTCGCACCTTCGACGCCATCATGAAATCCCTGGCGCTGAACTTCGCGAAACTCGTGCGGCGGTGTGTCCCAGTCGTCGTGATCGTGATGGTCGTAGTCCTGCACGTAGGCCGCTCCGTTGACCGGCTCGTAGGGCCCATGTCCCTGCGCAACAACCACTCCTGATACCCCTAGTACAGCAGCCATGAGGGGAAGAGTTTTCAAATTCAATTTCATGTGGGTTCTCCTAGTTGTTTCTACAACTTAGGACATTAGATGGCGGGATAGTGCACGCCGTTGTCCTGGGAAGTGCCAAGGCATTCGGAACCGCCGACCAGGAAGATGCCTAGCGACAGAGCGTCAGTGACCTAAATGCTTGTCGCAGAATGCGGTGATCTCGCCGAGGGCTTCTCTGGTCTCGAGGCGCACGATCGTCGAACTGATATTGGGCATGCGATTGCCCTTCGAAGACTTCGAGCTGTGCATCAACGCCGGCCTCGCGCAACTTGTGATGGACACGCACAGTGTTACTTAGCAGCAGGTCGCGTATTCCGGTAGTCAGGATTGCTGGCGGGAATCCGTGCATATCTCCGTAAACGGGATATCTTCTTGCCCCCTTCCCAACGATCCATTTGAATGACTCCGGTTCTTGAATGACTCCGGTTCCGGGCAAGCTATCACCCCTCCAGGCGAACCGGCCTCGACCTGATTATTGTCCCTACTTCATTAGAGTCGGCAGGAAAGTCAATGGGCGCGCATTGTGCTCGATCCATCGAGAGCGACAACCGCAGGAAAAGTGCGGATTCTCTGCGGGTGTTTGCTCATTCGAATCATCGAATCGAACGGGCAACGACCCATTGCGTACCTGCAATCGTGAATCTTCAGCCACTACTTGCGCGTCCAAGTTTTGTACTTCTTAACTCCGAAGTAGGAGAAGCATGAGGAAGCGTAACCTCGGTCAATCCGGACTGAATGTTTCTACTCTTTGCCTCGGGGGTAACGTCTTCGGGTGGACCGCTGACGAAGCTACCTCGCATCGTATACTTGATGCCTATACCGATGCCGGCCTGAATTTCATCGACACCGCTGACGTCTACTCGATATGGGCTCCTGGCAACAAAGGCGGCGAATCCGAGACAGTCATCGGCAACTGGTTCAAGAAGAGTCGTAAACGAGAGCGCGTGGTGCTCGCCACCAAGGTCGGATACAACAGCAATCTCAAGCGCAGCACGATTCTGCAGGCTGTCGAAGACTCTCTGCGCGGCTGCAGACCGACCATATCGATCTCTACTGGCGCACAAAGACGATCCTGAGACTCCGTTGGAAGAGACCCTTAAGACGTTCGCGCAATTGATCAAGGTCGGTAAGGTGCGCGCGATTGGAGCCTCAAATTTCTCCGGTGAGCGGCTCCGTCTGGCACTCGAACTGAGTAAGAGCGGACTTCCGCGCTACGAAGCTTTGCAGCCGAACTACAACATGGTTGACCGTACCGATTACGAACAGAACCTTGAACCTGTAATGAAGGAATTCGGCATCGGTTCCCCGCCGTACTTCTCGCGGGCGAAGGGTTTCCTCACCGGCAAGTATCGCGGCGAAGCCGATCTTGGGCAGAGCCCGCGCGGCCAGGGCGTGAAGGAATATCTGAACGAGCGCGGATATCGCATTCTCGCCGCACTCGATGAAGTTGCTGCCGGGCACAAGGCGAACCCGGCTCGCGTTGCCCTGGCGTGGCTGATCGCGCGTCCGAGCGTTACTGCACCGATCGCGAGCGCCACGAAGACCAGTCAACTCGAAGACCTCATCGAGTCCACCAAGATGAAGCTCACGTCAGACGAGATCGCCAGGCTCGACAAAGCAAGCGCCTAGGCCGTAGCTTCAAATCCGCCGCCTGTACGGGCGTAAATCTCGCCAGTGCAGGGCTGGATATCTCCCGCTTCGTGCAGCGCAGCAAAACTCATCTGGCAATGCGCTTGTGTCAACGGCAGAGTAAAAGGAAACTACTGCGGGCGGAGTAAGAGGGAGCCACTAAAAGGATGCCTGATCACTTCCCACGGGGGACTCGATGAGAGCTGTGTCCGGGAAGAAAAAGCGAACACAAATGCGTTTCCAGAGGTCACAGCGCCCCGCGATGACTCAGACGATTAGTGAACGATGGATGGTGTCTTAATGGTGCCTTGCAGGCGCAGCGCGTGGCCCTTCGATTGCACACAACAATAAGCTCCAAGGAAAGACGCTACGCCGAGGCCGTCGTAGCTACGCAGTCCTAGATTGATAATCGAGCGTTGAGGCATGGGTTTGCATCCAGCCACCGGGGAAAAAATACTCAACAGTGTAAAAAGAACACGCAAAGTTTGCGGCCTGGAATTGCAAGTAGCCAAAACTACCTGCATTTGAATTTCGCGAAGGCTGGTTATCTGTGCAATCTCAAATAGCTACCATCCCACAAGGAGACTCCCAGGCACCAGGCTTCCTTCGGGCAGTAGGTATTGAAAATGCTCGCTCTTCTACGCCATTCAGGTAGCTGAAGGGCAAATTACCAGACTTTTTTCTTCCAATTTGTACGTAACTGTAATAGTAATGATTTTAGATTGAACGAAAAATAAACGCCCTGCTTCATTCCATTCCCCCCTGCGCTCTTCTCTGCCGATCACAAAAGAAATTAACAAAGGCTAAAGTCGGGAACATGAGAAGAACGCCTAGAGACTTTGGAAATCTACCGAGGAATGTGAACTGCGCACTTCTATGCAGCTCAGCCAACAAGTCTCTTTGATGAATACCTAGAACAGAATCAGGCTCGATTCTCGCACCTCTCCGGTTTTGTCTTGTAGGAGCTGGACCGATGCACTCATCGTCCAAGTACATGCAGTCGCAGAGTGTCATTATCATCCTGTTCTTTCTAGTTGCCCCGCGTGTCGGTCAGACACAGTCCACAGGCTCAGGAATCAACTTCCCAAGCGGCTTTGCCGATTCCGCAGGTCAGATGATCCTGAACGGGAGCGCGCAGCTGAGCGGTTCAAGCGTTCTGCTGACTGGCCCCGCCCAATATGAAGCGGGAACTGCATGGTATGCCACCCCGATGAATGTGCAGGCGTTCACTACCGACTTCCTCTTCCAACTGACTAATGCGACGGCTGACGGCTTCACCTTCGCGATTCAGAATAACGCCA
>JAFAKX010000254.1 GCA_019234945.1 Silvibacterium sp. | reverse complement strand
CAGCGTAACTGCGTCCACGGCCCGGCATTATAGTGGTTCCGCCCATCTGCGCCGCGCGTCACTCACGGTGCATCGCCGCAGCTACGAGAGGTTTTACGCGAGTTCCTTCACCAGTGACGATTTGACCCAGGGCGACATCACTGCCGGCGAAGATCCCGTTGTTCGCCAGGCTGCCATCTCTGCTCTCGGCAACATGTACGGGACGGTAGTGGCTATCGACCCCAGCAACGGCCGCATCCTCGCCATGGTTAACCAGAAGCTCGCGCTTTCGAGCGGCGCCGAGCCATGCTCGACCATCAAGGTTTCCGTCGCATTGGCCGCTCTTTCAGAGGGGATTATCACCAAGGACACCCCGGTCAACCTCGGCGGCTCCTATCACCTGAATCTGACTGAAGCACTGGCCCACTCGAATAATCTCTACTTCGAAACTCTCGGTCGCAGCCTCGGTTTCGAGCGCGTGCGCCATTACGCTAACCAGTTCGGACTGGGCGAACTTGCCGGCTACAACATCCCCGGCGAACAGCTTGGTGTTTACCCTGACCAACCCCTTCCTGCTGACCGCGGAGGCGTAGGCCGCATGTGCTCCTTCGGAGAAAGTGTCTCGATGACGCCGCTCCAGCTTGGGGCTCTTGTTTCTGCCATCGCGAACGGCGGCACGCTTTACTACTTACAGCATCCGACCACCCTAGACCAGGCTGTGAATTTCCAGCCGCGAGTCAAGCGCACTCTCGATATCCGCAATCTCATCCCCGAAATCCAGGACGGTATGCAGGCTGCCGTCGAATATGGCACCGCCCGGTCACTCAAGGCCAACTTCAATCAGTTCCCGGTTATGGGCAAGACCGGAACCTGCTCAAACAACGGCACCCGGTTCGGATGGTTCGCTTCCTACGCCGACACACAATACGGCCGCATCGTCACCGTGATCTTTCTCGAAGGTGGACGACCTACCTTCGGACCAAAGGCTGCCGAACTCACCGGCTTCTTCTACAAGAATCTGTGGGACCACAGCTATTTCGCCCAGAAGCAGCCAGCAGATCCTGCGGCAGTTCAGGCTGGCGATACTGCTCCCGCTATCGCGACTGGCGTCAACCAGTAAGAATCTATGGTTCGCAATAAAAATGGCTTCCGTGCGCGGAGGCCGTTTTTCTACGTCCCGTCGGCCTTCAAAGAATCAATTACGATGACTGCGTGAGCCCGATTCCTGCTCTGCCAATCCTCACGGCTGATGAAATGCGCACCGCCGATCGTGCTACGAGCGAAACATTTGGCATCGCTTCCATCGCTCTTATGCGCCATGCTGGTCAGGCCGTCGCGCGCTTCGTCGAGTGCGAATATCCGCAATACAGCCGCGTCACCGTGCTTTGCGGCAGGGGCAACAATGGCGGAGACGGCTTCGTCGCGGCCACTGCCCTCGCCGCTGCCGGACGGGACGTCATCGTTCTGCTCCTCGGCAATCCCGAAGATCTCAAAGGTGATGCAAAGACTGCCTTTGCCGACATGCAACTTCAGCCAGTCCTCGTTCCCGACGAACCCGCCCTCGACTCACCCCAAGTCCGCTCGATTCTTACCAGCTCTGATCTCCTTATCGACGCTGTCGTGGGCACAGGCTTTCAGCCACCCCTCAGGGGACTTGCCGCCGCCCTCCGCGACTGCGTCAAGCAGCTTGCCACTCCGATCGTCGCCGTAGACCTGCCCTCCGGCTGGGACGCCGACTCACGCAGCTTCAGTTGCAATGGCGCTTTCCGTGCTGACGCCGTTGCCACCTTCACAGCGCCGAAGCTTGCCCATGTCTTGGGCAATCTCACTAGCGCAGTGAACGGCCCTATTGTTGTCTCCTCGATCGGCTCTCCCCCGGAGGCCGTTCAGTCCGGCCTGAACCTGACCTGGGCCGGGTCGTCCCACGCGATAGTAGAGTCCGGCCGAGCTGCCGACAGCAATAAGGGCATGTTCGGTCATGTCCTTGTCATTGGGGGCGGGCGCGGCAAGTCCGGAGCCCCGGCCATGGCATCGCTAGCGGCCCTCCGCACCGGTGCCGGACTGGTCACGGCGGCCGTGGTTCCGTCGGTACTGCCTCAGGTTGCCGCTATAACACCCGAGTTGATGACCAGTCTGCTTCCGGAAGGGCCTGCTGGCGAGGTCACGGGCGAAAACCTCGACTATGACGAGCTGCTCGACAAGAAGACCGTTGTTGCGCTCGGACCTGGCCTCGGTCAGCACCCTGCAACAGAACGGTTTCTGCTCGAATTCCTTGAGAAATCCCAAATCCCCGTCGTTCTCGATGCCGACGCGCTTAATATACTGGCGAACCATCCTGAGAAACTCGACGGCAGGGGCCGGACCATGGTTCTCACCCCGCATCCCGGCGAGATGGCGCGCCTGGCTGGTATATCAACGAAAGAGGTGCAGGCGAACCGGGAATCTCTAGCCCGGGAGTTTGCCCAGCGGCATCAAGTAACGCTCCTTTTAAAAGGATGGCGTACCCTAGTTGCGCATCCAACCGGGGCAATGGCAATCAATACAACAGGAAATCCGGGAATGGCGAAGGGCGGCAGCGGAGATATCCTCACCGGTATCGTGGCCGCGATGATCGCGCAATATCCGGACCAGGTCGCTGACGCGGTCAATGCAGCCGCCTATATCCACGGTCTCGCCGCCGACATCGCCGTCGCCGGGCAGGACGAGCACACGTTGCTTGCCACGGACACAGTCTCTCATCTGTGGCGCGCATTTCAATTCCGCCCGGCGGATCCAGCGGGTTATGTTTGGTTGCAGGGGCTGCCGAGACGCATTTTAGAGAAGCCCATGGAGGCAAGATGACAACGGAGACCGCCAAAGGCAAGGTTTATCAATTTGAGAGCAGCAGCGCCGCCGACACCATCCGCTGTGGCCATGAGATCGCGCGTCTCCTAAAGCCCCCCAAGCTGATGATCATGCATGGCGATCTTGGAGCCGGTAAGACCACCCTGGTCAAGGGCATCGCCGAGGCGCTTAACGCCGCTAATCCCGACGAGGTCACCAGTCCCACCTTTACGCTCATTCACGAATATGAAGGAAAATCCGCCGGTAGGCCGGTCAAGCTCTACCACCTCGATCTGTACCGCGTCGACACGGAGCGCCAGCTTGATACGCTAGGTCTCGACGAACTGATCGGGCCAGACAGCATTATCCTGATCGAGTGGGGAGACAAATTTCCCTGGGTCAACAAGCGCAGCCAAGGCGAAATCATGATGTGCACCGCCGGTGGAGATAAGCGCAAGATCACCGTTACGCTGAAGGATTGAGCGTCATGCAAAACCCGAATTTTATTGCCAGATTGCAGGAGCCGAAGCGGGCTATCGGGTCGACAGGTGGTACCCCTCCCCTATTGATTCTGTTACCCATTCATGGCAAAGGAGTTAAGCCATACGTCGGGTTTGGCCATCTTGTTACTCATTCACCTCAAAGGAGTTAGGCTATACGTTGGCTCCTGCACCTTTGTTTTGAATGGCTTACAGGCTCCTACCTTGAAAATCAATGACATGGGAAAAGTGCTTTTCCTGGTGAGATTTGCAGCCTCCAAGGAAAAAGCCCGGCGGATTCCCAGCCGGGCTCTTATTTTTTTACTCTCTAGTTCTATTGTAGCTGTTCCGGAGAAATTGTCGGCCCAAGGAAAAATAAGGATCAGGCAATATGGACCCAAAGTCCCATGAGCCGGCTGCCCGGCTAGGCCGCCAGCAGACCTGCTGAGTCCAGCGGCTCAGACGAAGTCGTCGCCGCCGCTGAAGTCGCTGTCGGAACTGTCGGAGTCGTCCTGCGAGTCATCGAACGACCTCGAATCATCGTCGTCGTCGGGGTGGTAGCTGGCTTCTTTGAGATCGGAGTGGCCCTCGGGCCGATCATCGAACGAAGCCTCGTGCTCGTGGTGTTCAGTGAAATCGCTGCTCCGCTGCGGATCGTCGTAGTAGTTGTTGATCACGGTCTCTTCGACAGCGGGCGTGGGAGTACCGAAGCCGCCTCCGCCCCAGCCTCCGCCGCCCCACATGCCGCCACCGTGCATCAGAGACTCAATGCCTTCGAATGCGAGCGCGCCTGCGGCTACGCCCGCTGCCGTGGTTGCCGCGCTGCGGAGGAAGCTTCCGGCGGCGCTGGGAGGTTGGGCATAGGGCGGAGGCGGCGGAGCATATTGCGGAGGCACAGGCTGGTAGGGGACCTGTTGGTATTGGGGCTGGTACTGCGGCTGCGAGGGTGGTGGAGGGGCTGGATCGCGATGTCCGAGCAGGCCGCCGAGGAAGCTGGTCGCACGGGCAGGCTGAGACTGCTGTTGTGCTTGCTGTAGCTGCTGGATTTGCGCCCGGGCTTGATCCAGCGCGAGGTTCTGGATGAGGACTGTCTGGGACAATTTGTAGACAGCGTCAGGATCGCCAGCGACACCTTGCTTCAGTAACTGTTCCGCCTCGGGATCCTTCTCGGTGAGTTGTGTTTCCCTGACCTTGCGGATCAGGTCTTCCAACATCGATTGCTCTTGTGGCGTCATAACACGCTCCAGACTTCTAGGATGCTCCTCGGAGGGGCTTTCCAGTGTTAAAGACGCATGCTGGACCGTAAAGTAGCAGGGAAGTGCGCGCGCTCGTCGTTTCAGATCTTGAGGGGAATGGTGATCTCGCTGTATCGACGTCAATCCCATGGAGATCCTGGTGTTCTGCCTGACCGTAAGCGTTATTGTGGTCCTCTCGTGGAAAACCTTCGGCTGCTCCGTCGCATATAATTGACTTATTCAATTGCATCGGCGCATCCGTTCGGGCTGCTAACGCCGCTTGCTCCCGTAACCATTGTCATATAGTGCCTGCTTTTACTGAAAAGGAGGTTGGCATGTGCGGAATAGCGGGCTCGCTCTCCACCCGCGAGGCTAGGCCCCGCGACGTTGAGAGCACGCTGGTAGCGATCACCCAACGCATGGAGACGCGGGGGCCGGATGCCGGCGGGATGTGGATTGCGCCGGGGAGGACTGTTGCGCTCGGTCACCGGCGGCTGTCGATCATCGATCCGCTGGCGCGATCGGACCAGCCGATGCACTCGGCCGAAGGGCGATACACGATTGTCTTCAACGGCGAGATCTACAACTATCGCGAGCTGAAGGCCGAACTGGCGCAGAAGGGCAGGAAGTTCCGGACCACGGGCGACACGGAAGTGATTCTCGCGATGTTCGCGGAGTACGGCGAGGAGATGCCGTTGCGGCTCCGTGGCATGTACGCCTTCGGGATCTGGGACGCGGAGCAGCAGAAGCTGTTCCTCGCGCGCGATCCGTTCGGCATTAAGCCGCTGTACTACACGCTGACTAACGGGCATTTCTATTTTGCCTCCCAGGTGAAGGCGCTGCTTGCGGTCCCGGGAGTGGATATGCGGGAAGAGCCGGCCGGCCATGTCGGTTTCTTTGTTTGGGGATCCGTGCCGGAGCCGTACACGCTGTACCGGGGGATCCATTGCCTGCCGAGCGGAAGCTCGATGCAGGTCAGTCGCGATGGCTGCACGACGCCGCGACGCTTCGCGTCTCCCGTGGAGGAGTTTTCGCGCTACGAACCAGGGGACCTGCCCCGTTCGCAGGAGGAGTGCTACGAGCGGGTGCATGCGGCGCTGGAAGAGAGCGTGCGAATGCACGAGATCGCAGACGTGCCGGTGGCGATCTTTCTTTCGGCGGGGATCGATTCGGCGATGATCACGTCGCTGGCGGCCGAGCGCACACACGACATTGAGACGCTGACGCTCGGATTTGACCTGCAGCGCGGCACGGAGAACGACGAGACGGGGCTGGCGGCGCGCACGGCCGAGGA
This sequence comes from Silvibacterium sp., assembly GCA_019234945.1. Taxonomy (GTDB): domain Bacteria; phylum Acidobacteriota; class Terriglobia; order Terriglobales; family Acidobacteriaceae; genus Silvibacterium. Next base: position 34,078 of record JAFAKX010000254.1, on the reverse strand, counting down.
TCTGGGACTGCCGCACTTCTCGGAGTACATCGATCAGGCAATGTTTGCAGAGCATCGCGAGCGAGTGCGGGAGCAGATGGACCAGCCCACGATTGACGGAGTGAACGTTTATTTCGTGAGCTGGCTGGCGCGGCAGCGCGGGCTGAAGGTGGCGCTGAGCGGGCTGGGAGGAGACGAGCTGTTCGGAGGGTATCCCAGCTTCCGGCAGGTTCCGCCGATCGTTCGCACACTAGGAATTATGGGCGGGATCCCCGGAGTGGGGCGCGAGTGGCGCGTGCTGACTGCGCCGTTGATGTCACGGTTCACGTCTCCGAAGTACGCGAGCCTGCTCGAATACGGCGGGACGTGGGGGGGCGCGTACCTGCTGCGTCGTGGCCTGTTCATGCCATGGGAACTGCCGGAGTTTCTGGACACCGATCTGGTGCGGCAAGGATGGCGCGATCTGGGATCGATCGAGCAGATGAACGCCCTGGTAAAACCTCTGCGGCGGCCACCGGGCGCGGGCGAGGATCAGAGAGATTTTCTGCGGGTCTCCGCGCTGGAGATGACGTATTACATGCGGACGCAGCTTCTGCGAGATGCCGACTGGGCAGGGATGGCGCACTCGGTGGAGATTCGCGTGCCGTTTGTGGATATGGGGCTCGTGCGGCAGATGGCGCCTTTGCGGGCGAGTACGTACTTTCCACGGAAGCCGAAGATAGCGGAGACGCTGCGCAAGCCGCTTCGGCCGGAGTTGCTGCAGAGGCGGAAGACCGGGTTCAACATCCCGGTGCGCGAATGGATGCAGGCAACGCCGCAGCGCGGCCTGCGCATGTGGTCACGGTATGTATATGAGACGCTGTCCGCTCCAAGACCAACCGTTTCACACGCACATCGATTGCTTGGTTCAGCTTCGTAGCCAGGACACCGGCACAGCTCTTCTCTGCTTCCCCGAGCTGGTTCTTGTAAACTTGTTGTTTTGTGTGGTGAGCTCGCTGGGATTCGAACCCAGGACCAGCGCCTTAAAAGGGCGATGCTCTACCAGCTGAGCTACGAGCTCTCTCCAATCTCAAAGTTAACACAGATCGGCACGCCGTCAGGTGGCGGTTCAGCACGGATCTATTCAGGTTGTATGCTGATTCCAGCATCCAGACCCAGCGGAGGCAAGGCATCACCCATCTCGGGGTGAAGGATTTCTCGTCGAGGGGAATTTGCCTGTATACATAGCCTATGATCTTCCTGCGCCGCGTCGTGATGGTCTCTCGCAGCCGCAAGTTTGGCCGGTATCCAAAGGCCGGATGGGCGAATTGCGCCCTGGGAGTGACTCAAGCGTCGATCGCTTTCGTAGTGGCGTTGTTGGTGATGCATTCATCGCGAGCCTTCGCGGCGAGTCCTGACCTCCAGACTGTGCTGAACGGCTCACGCCAGCGCATCGAGCAATTGGATTACCGCGTCACCGGGCGAATCACGCAGGTGGGAGCGGATGGCAAGCAAACGAGCTACAAGTTTGTTGGCAAGGCTCACTGGTTTCCCGATGGTCTGCGCCTGTTATCCGTGTTCTCGGGTCCGGGCTCAGAGAAGACAAGCATTCTGCTGCATATGAGTGTGAACGGGCACTTGACCATCGAGGCGATACTTCCGGGCCAGAAGACCGCGAGCGCGTTGCCGTTCGAACGCTGGAATGACGCGCTGCTGGGAACAGACTTCTCCTATGAAGACATGGTGGAAAACCAGTTCTTCTGGAAGGGGCAGGATCTTCTGCCGCCGGAGAAATACGGCGCGCGCGATTGCTTTGTGCTGAAGAGCACGCCCGGCCCTCAGGATCGGACTCATTATGATTCGGTGAAATCGTGGATCGACCGGAGCATCGTGTTTCCGGTGCATGTGGTGAAGACGCTTCACGGGACGGGACAGCAGAAGGAGTTCGTGTACTACAGCCTGCGGCAGGTCGATGGCGCCTGGTCCGCGTCACAGGTGGAGGCAAAGCTGCAGGGTAAACCCGGCTCCTCGAGGATGATCATCGAAGGCGGCTCGGGAAAAGCAAAGCTTGGACCCAAGGACTTTGAGATCGGAAACGCAGCCGCTGAAGGAAAGCCTTCGAAATAAGCTCCGGCGCTGCCGGCGTGGCATGTGCTCTTCGCGGTTACTGGAGCAGCGGCTTTTCAGACGCGACAGGCGCGCCGTGTAAGCCAAGAGGCCACCAGTTCCAGTCGCCGGCCAGCTGCAAGAGTGCCGGCCCGACAATCATGCGCACCACTGTGGCGTCAATGAAAACGGCTACGGCGAGCGTAAAGCCCAGCATCTGAACCACCAGAAAGCTTCCCATGGTGAATGCGACGAAGACGGCAATCATGATTGCCGCTGCGCTCGTAATGAGCCCGCACGTCCTGGCTACGCCCTCGATGACTGCCGATCTTTCCGATAAGCCGCGCCGCCGTTCTTCGAGGACTCGGGCCACAAGGAAGACCTCATAATCCATGCTCAATCCGAAGACGATCGCAAACGAGAGAATGGGCACGATCGGGAATACGGCGCCGGTCGGTCCGTCGAGCCCAAGCAGTTTGCTTCCGTAGCCTTCCTGAAAAACGAGAACCAACGTGCCGAATGAGGCTCCGACCGAGAGCAGATTGAGCAGAATTGCTTTGACAGCCGCAAATAAAGAACGCAGTCCGATGAGGAGCGCCAGCAAGCTGCCCAATACGACGCCCACCATGACCTTCGGCAGGCGTTCATTGACTACAGAGTCATAGTCCGCATTGATGGCGGGAATGCCGCCGACCCGCAGAACGGCTCCGGGAACTCCGGTTATGGCCGCGGCATCGGAGGAACGTACCTCCCGCACCCAGCGCATTAGCTGGCTGGGGGTCAGATTGGGTTTAGGCAGCAATTCGATCAAAGCAGACCGACCATCGCCGCTCTGTAGACCCTTTCGGATTGGCTCGGGGATCTGGTCGACCCCATCGGCAGTGTCCGACATTGCCGTGAGAGTCGGAAGAGACAAGACCTCTTGCGCTCTGGGATCGCTCTGGAAGCGCCGGGTCAGGCGGCTGAGGGCAAGCCAGCCAGCCGGCGAGCGCGCGGGAGACTGCGGCGGCAACTCCAGGACCACTCGGAGGGACTGCACAACACCCGACCGCCCCATGGCTTGGAGGGTGTGCAGGGCTTTCACCGACTCGGCTTGCGCCGGAAGCGAGTCTCGATCAGGAAGCCCGATGGAGATTTTGCGGGCGTGGAGCGCAAGGACCAACAGCGGGATCCCGGCTAAAAGCAGAGCTGTCCAGGGCCAGCGGGTGACGATGCTGCCCCACCGCGCCCAACGTTCATTGCTGGAGTCTGCGCTGTCCAGGGTTTTGAGTCGTCCGAATGGGAGACGCAGTCTGGCCGCATCGATGCGGTGCCCAAGCAGCCCAAGTACCCAGGGAAGAATGAATGTACAGAGCATGACGCTCAAAACGGTTACCAGCAGGCCGGCTATTCCAATGGAGCGTATTTCGCTGATGGGAACGAACAGCAGCGCTGAAAATCCGATTGCAACCGTTGAGGCCGAGACTATCAGCGTCCTGCCCGCCTGTTCGCCAGCTATATCGGCAGCGCAGCCGGGATCGAATCCCTCGGCCAATGCTTCGCGAAACCGGGTCACCATCAGCAATGCATAGTCGATGCCCAGGCCAAGGCCGGCCATCGTCGCCAGATTCTGCACAAGAATCGACAGATGCAGGAAATGGGTGAGCAGCGCGCAGGCTCCCATGGCCATCGAGATGGAGAGGAATCCGACTCCGAGCGGCAACAGCGCGGCAACGAAACTCCCGAAAGCCAGCAAAAGCAGAAAGAGCGTGACCGGCATTGCCCGTTCCTCGGCATGCCTGACGTCGTCCGCACTGACCTTGCGGAGGTCGTAATTGATTGGAGTTTCACCTGTGATCTGCAGCCTGATGTGGGGGTATTGCGACCGCAGTTGGCCTTCCATCCAGTCTGCTTTTTCCCTCAGTTTGGGAACGAGCGACTCGACGGATTGATCGTGCTGGCCCAATCCGACGATGATTAAGGCTCCGCCGTTATTCCCGGTGAACATGGGGTCCGGCCAGTCCACACCCGAGATGGCGCCTGCTACTCCTGGGATGCTGCGCAATGAGGTGGTCAGGAAGGCCAGAGTGTCTGCGGCTTGGGGCGAATCCGGATCGGGAACACCGCTGATTACCAGAACAACGCGGTGGGCGTAGGGAGACTGGAAACGCTGCGCCAGTTCCCGGTCAACTTTCTCGGATTCTCCGCCCTTGATGTGAACAGTTGTCTCCAGACGACGTTCGACGTTGAAGGAAAAGGGCAGCAGGGCAAGCGCCATGACAAACCCCGACATCGCGAACCAGAATCGGTGGCGAGCGGCACCATGCCCAGTCTTCGGGCCGGTCTTCGAGTCAGGCATGGACGATAGGTTCGTTTCTGATTCCTCTTGAACCATAGGCAATATAGCACCCGCCAGCCGGCAGCCTGGGAGGATACGCGCATCTTCAGCTTACAGCCCCGCAAAAGAGATGAGAAAGTTCGCCAAACCAAGGTAACGACGGTGCCCCACTCAAGCTCTTTTTTTGGCTTGGGCGGGAAGACCCCGCCTCTTCTCATCGCGACTCTGGAAACTTGATGTCCGGTGTGTTTTCAACGCAGCTTCCAAGCGGCGGAGGTTTTGATCAAGGCAGTCTTGCCGCTGGCCTCTTTGGTCCACAGGGCGCTCAATACTGGAATCCGGCTTCAAATGTGGTAAATGCTGTGGTTCCCTTGAGATGAGCATTATGGCCGGGTGCCGGGTGCCCCACACAAGCCGGATTTTGGCTTGTGTGGGATAGTTCCCTGTTCCCGGACCCATTGCCTTTCCTGGCCGAGAATTTCCCCAAATCCGCTACACTAAAAATAGGGACGTAAAGGGATAGTAATCGACGGTTATTGCTACGATGCGGCGGGGAATCTTCTGGACGATGGCGTTTGTCCTTCGAATGGAATCCATAAGTACACCTACGATGCTGAGGGCCGCATCGCCACCGCGCTGTACGGCACTGTCGTAAACGGTTATGGCGCCGATGGGCTGCGATTGTCAAAGCAGGTCTCAGGCCAGACCCCGACTTATTTCCTTTACAATTTCGACGGCTCCATCGCCGCCCACCAGATCGGGACAACCTTCGGACCGCAGGAAATCTGGGTCAACGGCCGGCATTTCAGCACCGCTACCTTGAACGGCTCCGCCTCCATTTTTACGCTTTCCGCCACCGACTGGCTGGGGACCGAGCGCATGCGCGCGTCCGCTAAGGACGCGGAATATCTCTCGAAGTTGATGTCGGAAGACAGCTCATTTAAAGACTTGCTTCCCAGTCGTTTGGAGTGTCGTATCGATCAGGAAACGCTCACTCTGAACCGCCACGAGGCGGAACTGCTGCGAGACTATTTCACGGATAGACTGGCCAAGGTTGGGTTCGATGAGAACTATGAGCCTAATGAGGAAGGTGTGATGCTGGAGAGGCTGACCGATCTACTGTTCCTGCCAGATGAAAAATGGGTAGTCGGCTGATGGTTACGTCCATGTCGGCTGCCGCAGGCCGCTCTTCGGGGCGGCCTGTGGTGTGTTTACATCTGTAAACAGCAGTGGCTCGCTTCCACTGACGGGCACGCCGCCTACGGCGTCGGGAGTATAGGGACACGTCTCCCCCAGATGGGAGCTGCAGAGTAACTTCGGTTGCTGCAGGGTAACTCTCAGCGCCGGGTGCCCCACACAAGCCGGATTTTGGCTTGTGTGGGATAGTTCCCTGTTCCCAGACCCGTTGCCTTTCCCGGCCGACAATTTCCCCAAACCCGCTACACTAAAAATGGGGACGTAAAGGCGGGGTGGCCCATTCAAGCCGAAGGCTTGAGTGGGGCTGTTCCCAAGCTGCAGAGTTGGGCAGGTGTTTAGCCGAGAATTATCACCAAATCAGCTATACTGGAATTAGGAGTAAAGAGAAGACCCGAGCATAGCCGCTCGGGTCTCGTGTTTTTGCAGGCAGCAAATTCCCATTTTGGGAAAAGCAGCACCGCGAGTCTGCCTTGTAAGCCACACATTGCATGGGAGTTGCTGTAAGTCCAATGCTGACTATGAGTCACAGCATACGTCCCACCTAAACTCCATGGAATGTATGAAGTAACAGATTGCAGGGGGAGGGGGTCCCCCCTCCTGATCGTCCCAAATCGGGAAACCGCTCTGATTCCAGCGAGCTTTACTTCTTCTCTTTGCTCAGCGGAACCACCTGGACAGTGGTTTCGCGCATCTCGGCGAGAAAGCGGTTGATCACCGATCCGCGCAGAAGAATGTCGAAGCGTGAGCGGGCCGATTGTCCGAAGACGACGTGTGAGATATTTTCCTGCCGCGCGAAATCAATCAGCGTGTCGGAGACATTCTTGCCAGTTAGATTGACCACTTTGGCTCCGAGGTCGCGAGCCATGTGCTCGTATTCTTCGAGGCGCGCATAGGCTTCGGGATCGCCATGGCGGTGATCTTCATCAGGAGTCTGGACGTAGACCGCGTACCAGTTTGTTGCGAGCCTTCCGGCGATACGGGCGCCGGCGCGCAACAGCCGCTCCGTGCCGGGACGCGATGAGAGGCACACCATAACTTTTTCCGGGATGGGGGCCTGCTCCAGTCCCTGATTGCGCCGGTACTCCGCGGCGGCGGTGCCGACCTGTTCGGCTGTCGTTCGCAGCGCGAGCTCGCGAAGCATATTCAGGTTTCCCTTGCGGAAGAAGTTGGCGAGCGCCTGCTCGACCTTCTCGGGGGCATAGATCTTTCCTTCACGCAGCCGTGTGCGCAGCTCGTCGACGGTCACATCGACGTTGACGACTTCGTCGGCGCGTTTGAGAAAGCTGTCCGGAACGGTCTCGCGGATCTGCGTGCTTGCCGAGCGGGAAACGGCGTCATTCAGCGTCTCGAGATGCTGGATGTTGACTGCCGTCATGACGTTGATGCCGGCGCCGAGCAATTCGAGCACGTCCTGGTAACGTTTGCGATTGCGTGAGCCAGGAACGTTGGTGTGCGCCAGTTCATCGACGATGCAGGTGTCCGGCTTGCGGGCGAGGATCGCATCCAGATCCATCTCGCGCAGCTTCACGTTGCGGTATTCGATCTCCTTCTCGGGGATGACTTCGAGGCCTTTGACGAGCCCGGCGGTTTCGGCGCGACCGTGGGGTTCCACCAGGCCGATGACCACATCGACGCCCTGCTTCTTCAGCTGGTGGGCCTGCTCCAGCATGCGGAAGGTCTTGCCGACACCGGGAGCGGCGCCGATATAGACGCGCAGCTTTGCCGGCTCGGCAGGCGGTTCGAACTCGAGCATGGAACTCATCTTTCAGCCCACCTCGACAGGATGGCGTGTGGCGGTGACGGTTGCGAATGGCAGCGTAAAGCTGAAAGTGGTGCCACTTCCGAGCTTGCTCTCAACGGAGATCTGGCCTCCGAGCGATTCGACGAGACGACGCACGAGAGCCAGTCCAAGGCCTGTTCCCTGATCCGATCCTGTGGAAAATCGCCCGAAGATTGCGGGCAGCCGCTCGGCTTCGATACCGCGGCCGTTGTCGCGCACGAAAAACTGGACGCCGTCCTTGATTTCTGTTGCTTCAAGACTGATGATGCCGTTTTCGGGCGTATAGCGCAGCGCGTTCTCGAGCAGATTATCCAGAATGCTGCGCATCGCCCGCCGATCGGCTTGAACATGAGCCATATCGGCGAATGCCTTGAGCTGCATTTCGATTTTTTTCGACCGTGCCTGCTCTTCGTGACGGGAGATGGCATCGCGGAGAATGTCGGCGGGGCGAAGCCGCTCGAATTTCATCTCGCGGCGGCCGGTCTCAAGCTCGCCCACCTCGATGAGATCTGCCATCAAATCGTCGAGCTGCTCAGCCTCCTGCTCAGCGCCGCTGAGCAGTTCGCGCTGAAGTATGCTGAGCTCGCCGGCATGGCCTTTGACAAGCGCATAAATCGACAGGCGCAACCGTTGGAGCGGATCGCGCAGCTTTTGCGAAGCCACGGACAGGAAGCGCGTCTTGAAGCGATCGACTTCCTGCAGTTCGGTCACGTCTTCGAGGACCGTGACGGCTCCCAGCAATTTGCCGCCGCCGTCGCGCATGGGAGTGGTACGCAGGCGGTAACTGCGCTCCGCGTTCCCGATGCGCATGGGCAGCAATGCGGCCTCGCCGGTTGAGGCGCGCTGCATGGAAACGACCGTTCGTATGGCGCCGAGAATTTTTTCTCCGCCGGGAGTATTGGCCAGGACCATGCGGTCTGATCTGTCGCCCAGCAATTCCATAGCAGCCTGGTTCAGCTTCAGCACGTGACCCTTGGCATCGGTCACGATGACGGGCTCGAAGATCGACTGCACCACTGCGTCGCTGAGCTGATGCTCCATCTGGAGGCGGCCAGACTCTGTTTCGCGCAGATCGCGCAGGCGGACGACCATTCTGTTGAGCTCTGTGGCGATGGTGCCGAGATCGTCTCTCTGTCTCCATTCGATGCGCTGCTGCAGGTCACCCTGGCCGATGCGCCTGGCTGCGCGGGCGGTGCTGCGAACGGGGATCACGACAAAGCTTGTCATGACTGCGGCAATGAGAATGGCTGCAGCAATGCTTGCTCCACAAGCACTGATGAGGCGAGCTCGAAGCCGCGCCTGCCGTTGCTCCGCATCTGACACGACCGAGTCGTGGCGAAGCTTGAGCGCGTCGAAGCGGGAGGTCAGGTCGGAGCTGATGCCTTCGAGCTCCGGAGCGAGCCTCTCGGGCGAGACGTTGTGCTTCAGAAGCCTTTCGTGCCGGGCCCGCAGGTCGTCGATCGAGACACTGGCGTCGAAGCTGCTGAGTCGCGAGCCGGCCTCCGTCAGCAGCGTTTGTGTCTGGGCCGCCTGGGTTTCGAACTGCCGCGATTGTGCTGTTCCGGTCGACAGCCTGGCCGCGGTCAGCTCTTCTGTCGCCATGGAGGCCCTGGCAGCAGCCACCGCGGCCAACGCTTCACCGGCTTTGTGGCGCGACGCGTCGAGGGCAGCAAGCTGGACGAACGAGGTCCGCACCAGCAGACTCACCCCGGTGACCAGCGCGATCAGCAGACAGCAACCCAGAATGAGTCTTTGGTAGAGAGTCAGCATGGTGGCAGCAGCAAGCGCAAGTCCCGGTGCGCACCGTCCTTATAGATGTTGTAGTCGACTTTCAATTTTTTGCCGGTCAGAACTCCTGGTAGCGATGGAGTACGTCTTCCAAGGTTATTACACCCTCCAGGTTGTTCTTGTTAGCCCGGTTCAGGACAGGCAAAACCGGCCAGCGCGCAAAGTATGACAGCGTGCTGTCCAGAGGCAGATCGGGGAAGAGGAGCGGAGTGCGGTCGGAATTGAGAGCCCGTTCGATCGGAGTATCGCCGGTCAGGGTCGCGGCAGTGCTGGTCAGTTCGTCCTGCCGCATCGCATACCACGATCCGCCGGGAAGCCGTATGAGAAACGCCGGCGAGTTCGTTTTGGCTATGAGGTCAGAGGCAGCCCCGATCGAATCGACCCCGCTTACGACGGGCACGTCGGGCGGCCGGAGCGCATCCTCAATATGGAGGACTCGCTCCTCGCGCTGCTCTTCCATCGAAGGCAGTTCGAGGCCGTCTTGCTGAGTGAAAACCTCGAAGATCGCTACCGGCTGCAGGCTTCGCGCTAATAGATAAGCCACGGTATTCGCCAGAATCACCGGCACGACGATGGAGTAATTACCGCTCACCTCGAGCACCATGAAGACAGAGGTCAGTGGCGCGCGCAAAAAAGCTGCGAACAGCACCCCCATGCCGGCCAGCGCGTAGGAACCGACGGTTCCCGTGAGCAGGGGGAAGTAGTGTTTCTCGAAGGTGCCGACCGCTGCCCCCAGCATGGCGCCGATGAACAAGGTGGGCGCGAACATACCACCCGGCGTGCCGCTCGAAAACGAGAGCGTCGTCGCAAGCAGTTTGAGCACAGCGAGAGCGACCAGGATCTTCCAGGCGAACTGGCCGTGCATGGCCTGGTCCATGACGGCATAGCCGGGTCCCATGACCTGCGGAAAGCCGAAGTAGCCGATTGCTCCGACAATCAAGCCGGCGACCGACGGCTGGAAGAAGCGATTCCAATGTGACTGCGTGCGCAGACGTGGGCGCAGATAGCCGAGAGATTTCGAGAAGACCAGCGCTAAGAGGCCGCCGCAGACGCCGAGTACAGCGTACGCCGTCAGTTCGCGGGGATCGCGCAGCGTAACCGGTGGAATGCGGAAGAGCGGTTCCGACCCCCAGAACCATCGCGCTACCACCACGCTTGAAATTGCCGAAAGCACAACGGAACCGAGGACGGCGGCGCTCCAGCGCCCGATGACTTCCTCGATAACGAAGAGAATCGCCGAGACAGGGGCGTTGAATGCCGCCGCAAGGCCGGCAGCGGCGCCAATGGGGGCAAACAGGCGAAGGCTTTCGCGCGAGAGGTGCAGCTTGCGCGCGATCATCGAGGCTACGCCGGCGCCGATCTGCAACGAAGGGTCTTCGGGGCCGAGCGAATGCCCCGCACCGATAGCGATGGCCGAGGTGATGAACTTGCCAATGACCGTTCTGAAGGAGATGAAGCCGTTATAGATGTACAGCGCCGCTTTGGTCTGATTGACGCCGCTGCCGCTGGCCCCCGGAAAAAGCCACCACATCAGGACGGCGACGATGAGGCCAGCCCCGGCAGGAGCGAGCAACAGCCGGTACTGTCCCGCGTGCGGCGCCGGTCCGAGAGTCAGCAACCTGATCCACTCGATGGCGATGCGGAACGAGACAACGAGCAGTCCGGAGATGACGCCAATGAAGATGGAGAGGACGAGAAACAGCCGCTCCTCGCGTGTGGGCGCGATCTTGTTCAGGTCGGGGACGGCTGCGGCTGCCGCGGTGGCCCGGGGTTTCTCTGCAGTTTCTGTGCTCACTGTTGTTCCGCCACCAGTGGTGATTTCGCAATCTTCAAATACAGGAGATCCTCGCCGTTCGGGGGGCCGCAGGCCCGCTCGGTTTCGAGTTCAGTCGTGTAAACCAGGGCCATGATCGATTGCTCGAGCTGAGGTTGTCGAGCAAGATCTGTCGGCGTTAATTTCGTAGGGACCTGTTGCCATTTCGCGGCGAGACCAGCAACCTGTGGGTCGCTCACTTTGCCATTTGCCAAACAGACGTTGAGGCGAGTCTGCGCGACCGTTGCTGCATGAAGGATGCGCTGGGCGCGTTCTCCTACTTTCAGATCGGTTCCCGGGTAGAGGTCGAGCAGTTGCGTCGCGTCCGCGAGCATTTCACGGTACTGCGACTGGACCGGATCGGGCTGGGATGCAAAGCCAGCATGCCTCACCGCTTCTTCGAGATATGCGCGCGCCAGGCCGAATCGCCCCAGCGCCAACGCTACGCGTCCGGCGCCTTCCAGCGCGTCGATCCTGTCAGGTTTTTGTTCCGCGATACTGCGGTAGATTTCGAGCGCGTCAGAGGGGGCCTGCGCCTTTTCCATCAGGCCTGCGATTTCCATCCTGATGTCAGGATCGTCCGGTGCATTACCGGCCACGATGAGCAACTGGGTCCGCGCGCGTGGGTAATCGACGACGCCGATGAAGTAGCGGGCGAGTTCCAGCCGCACTGTGCGACGCCGCGCATAGCCGTCGCCCTCCCAGGTACCGTCGAGGGCCCGCTGGTAGTATTCGATAGCTCTCGATTCATTGCCCTGTTTCGTGGCGATTCGCGCCAGGGCGAGGTTAATCTGTCCGTTGCCGGGCTCCGACTCGAGCAGCGTGTCGAAGTAGGACACCGCTTCCTGCTGGTGGCCCGCTGCGGAGAGCGCCATTGCAAGCTTGGCTTCTGTTTCACGCTGCAGCGGGCCATATTCCAGGGCGGATCGATAGGCATCGACAGCCTCCTTGGGTCGGCCAGTCGCCATGGCTTTTTCGCCCTCCAGGAGCCAGGTTTGCGTCAGCGCCTGCCTGCGCCGCAGGAACGAGTTGAACAGCAAATACGTCAGGACTGCCAGGGCTACCGTAATGACGAAGAGGCTGACGAGAGCGATCACATCGCGGAAGATTAGCTTGCGTTTGTATAGTCGCTCTTCCGGCGTTAACGGCGATCGCAGTTCGAACACGGCCATCTTCGATCCTATTTGTTCTCGCTCATTTATTAACTTAGCTTTTTCGTGCTAATCAGGGCCAACGTCATGCCATGATTCGCCGCCGCGACGCCTGAGGAGTTACGATCATCAAACAGGCAGTGATTGGGATGGCGGATCTGCAAATTACGGTGCTCGAAGATAAGAAGGATCGGCTCGACGCTTCTCTTCGTGGCCTTGGAAGCGTCATCGTTGCCTATTCGGGCGGTATCGACTCGGCGTACCTGGCTTTTGCGGCGCATCGAATTCTGGGCGACCAGATGCTCGCGATGATCGCCGATTCTGCCTCACTTGCCCGCAGTCATTACCGCGATGCGGTGGAGTTCGCGGCGCAGCAGAGGATTCCGCTGCGCACTGTGCAGACATCGGAACTGGACCACGACGCCTACGCCAAGAATGACGCGAATCGCTGCTTCCACTGCAAAGACGAGCTATTCACCGTGCTCGAACAGGAAAGGTCACAGCTCGGCTTCGATGCAGTCGCCTATGGGCTGAACGCAGATGACCGCAAAGACTTCCGGCCGGGACAACGCGCCGCGGTTGCTCACCATATTGCGGCGCCGCTGGCTGAAGCCGGGCTCACGAAGGCCGATGTCCGGGCACTGGCCAAGGCGGCAGGACTGAATGTGTGGGACAAGCCCGCGTCGGCGTGTCTCTCGTCGCGCATCGAGTATGGGCGCAGGGTCACGCCAGAGGCGCTGCGGATGGTGGAAGACGCCGAGGAGGCGCTGCGCGGCCTGGGGCTGAGGAATTTCCGGGTGCGGCATCACGGAGCTGTGGCGCGCATCGAGATCGCGGAGGACGAAATGCCATTGGCGCTCGATGCCGGGCGGCTGCGCAGCATGTCCGCCGCAGTACGCGCTGCCGGCTTCCATTATGTCGCGCTCGACTGTGACGGATACCGCTCCGGCTCAATGAACGAAATTCTGCCTGTTGAAGTGCTGACTCAATCTTCCCAAGAATAAAAGCTTATGCGTATCGGATACTTGGAATGCTTTGCCGGCATCAGCGGAGACATGCTCCTAGGAGCACTCATCGATGCAGGCATACCGGCCGATCTTCTGGAACAAACGGCGCGATCACTGAATATCGGTGCCGAACTCAGGCTGGAGCGCGTTGACCGCAGCGGCATTCGCTCCGCCAAAGCGCATGTAGAGGTGGATGGCCAGCCCGCCGAATCGGCTGGTCATCACCACCACCACGACCATGCGCATTCCCACGGCCATCACCATCATGGCGACGAACATTCGCATGACCACGGCCACGAGCACGCGCATTCGCATGGCCGAAGCTGGAAGCAGATTCGCGAGCTGATCTCGCACACCGCGTTGCCGGAGGAGGCGCAGGCTCTGGCCCTGCGCGCCTTTGAGCTGCTGGCGCAGGCGGAGGGGAAGATCCATGGGGTGCCCCCGGAGGACGTGCACTTCCACGAGGTAGGCAATGTGGACACGATCACGGACATCGTATGCTGCGCCGTTGGACTATCCTCGCTCAACGTGGAGCGGTGGTATGCGTCGGCGGTGAACGTGGGGGCCGGGCATGTCCACTGCGCGCACGGGCAGTTTCCGGTGCCGGCGCCGGCGACGGCGGAGCTGCTGAAGGGTGTCCCGACATACTCGACGGGGCCGAAGCGCGAGCTGACGACTCCGACCGGGGCAGCGCTGCTGCGCGCCCTGGAGTGCAGCTTCGGGAAGGCTCCGGTGATTGCCGCGCGTGCGATCGGATATGGGGCGGGAACCGCGAATCCGGAGGGATTCCCCAACGTGCTCCGGTTGACCATCGGGGAGAGCGTCGAGTCTGGAAGGCCTGGGGCCGAAGCAGGGAAGTCGGACCGCGTGACTGTGCTGGAGTGCGCGGTGGACGACGCCAATCCGCAAGTGGTCGCACACGCCATGGAACTGGCCCTGGAGAACGGCGCGCTGGATACGATGGCAGTGCCCGTGACCATGAAGAAGGGGCGTCTCGGGACCCTGCTTACGGTGCTCACGAAGCCGGAGAATGCTGCGGTAATCGAGGAGCTGCTCTTCCGAGAGACCACGACGCTGGGCATCCGGCGGAGGACGGAAGAGCGGGTGATCCTCGACCGCAGCCTCGTCACTGTCGAGACCAATTACGGGCGGATCAGGGTGAAGGTCGGCAGCAGCGGCGGCGAGCGGCGTAACGCGATGCCCGAGTATGAGGATTGCCGGAGGGCGGCACGCGAGCACGGCGTCCCGCTGAAGCAGGTGATGGAGGCAGCCCTGGTCGCCTTTGCTGAGAGCACCGTCAAGGCATGACCCGCGAAGCCATTCTCGAACTGCTCGAACGGATCCAGCGCGGCGAGACCTCGCCCGAGGAAGCGCTTGGGAACCTGTCGCGGCTGCCCTACGAAGACACGGGGTTCGCCAAGATCGACCATCACCGCAGCCTCAGGCTCGGACTGCCGGAGGTGATTTACGCGGCGGGGAAGACTCCAGCGCAGGTGGCGGAGATTTTCTCGCGCATGGCGGCAGCCGGGGGTGACGTGATCGCCACCCGGGCCAGTCTGGAGGCATTTGACGCCGTGCGGGAACTGCTCCCCGAGGCGCGATACCACTTTGAGGGCAGGATTATCGGACTTCGGCAGACCGGAGCCTCGCCGCGGCTTGGTCCGGTGGCCGTGGTCTGCGCGGGCACCAGCGACCTGCCGGTGGCCGAAGAGGCAGCAGTCACGGGCGAGTATCTCGGGCTCGAGGTCGAGCGGATCGTCGACGTCGGGGTGGCCGGGCTGCATCGGCTTCTTGCCCAGGGCGACCGGCTAGGGCGCGCGCGGGCGGTGATCGTCTGCGCCGGCATGGAAGGAGCCCTCCCGAGTGTCGTCGGCGGACTCGTTGCCGCTCCGGTGATTGCGGTGCCGACCAGCGTCGGATATGGAGCGGCTTTCGGAGGGATTGCGGCGCTGCTGGGCATGCTGAACTCATGCTCGCCGAACGTGTCGGTGGTGAACATCGATAACGGCTTCGGAGCGGCGTACGTGGCGGCGATGATTGTCCGGTCAGGGCAAAGAGGGTAGGTACCCCCTCCCCCGTCGTTGCTGCTTTCGCCTATTTAACAGATTCCTAAAGAGTTAAATTCAGGCATGCGCCGGATGTAATTGAAATCATGTGATTTGCGAGTATCTAATAGGCAGCATTCAGCATCGCAGATTTTTGCCCTATCTCATACATTCCAAAACACTTGGTTCAAGAGTCGTGGTCGATCTAATAGAAAACGTGCTACTTAGCTGATTCTTGAGGAGCAAAATGCTTAAGGAGCGGTCGGCACCCCGGTTTCTCCAAGCTCCTAATCCATTGTAGGAATTTCCCCGGTAATTTTCGGCCATTTCAATCCCTGAATAACTCATGTGGTGTCTATTACATAGGGGAAATATTGCCCGGCCACCCCTTGACAAAAAATGAGACCGCCTGGGGATTAAAGCCCGTTTGCTTCAGCAACCCACGGCATGGCTGAAGCCATGCCCTTACGAAACCGGCTCTTCGAGATGCTCTGCAATTTCGGTTGCGGCTATGTATGTATCAATGTACATTGGTACACATGGATGAGACGGAAGGCCGAATTGTTGTTGAACGGGTGCAGACGGGTGTCCGGATTGAGAAGCGCCTGCTCAAGGTGCTGAAGGCACTGGCTGAGTACTGCGATCTGACACTGGGCGATCTGCTGGAGGGCATCGTGCTGCATGCACTCGAGGGCAAGTGCGCGTTCGGTCCGGAGACGCTGGCGCAGATCGCGGCAATCAAGAAGATTTACGGGCTCGATCTCGATGCCACGGCAAGCCACCGACTGATCGAGAAGGGCGCGGAGGAGTCATGAGGCGTGTGTGGGTGGGCGTGTTGATTCTTGCGGGAGTGGCCGTAATTGTCGGCGTCCTTCATCACAGGTTCGGCCGACTGGGGAGGCTTGGTATGACTGAAGGATCGCTGGCGCATGCGCACAACGAGTTCACGTTTAGGGTGCAGGCTCCGATGGCGGAGGCGTTTCCCCTGTTCGGGGCGGAGGGCGAGCGAGCGTGGGGTGGTCCGCACTGGGACCCGGAATTTGTGTATCCCGTGCCGGCGAAGGATGTGGAGGGCGCGGTGTTCCGGGTGCATCATGGGCACCATTCGGCGACCTGGGTGAACACGGCGTTCGATGCGGAGGCGGGACACGCGGCGTATGTCTACGTGATTGACGGCAAGCTGGCGACGCGGATCGACGTGCAGCTTTCGGCGATTGACCCGGGCACCACCCAGGTGCGCGTCATGTACGAGCGGACGGCGCTATCACCGTCCGTGAATCCCGATGTCATGGAGATGGCGCAGAAGGACGCGAAGATGGGTCCGGAGTGGGAGCGGGATATCGCGGCGTATCTGAAGAAACGTGGGGGAAAATAGGCGCCAGGGATTCTATTGGATAGGTTGGTTTGGGCAAGCCCGTCTCTGAGGAGCAGTGACGTGAATGACCAGCAGGACCGACACTCAGGCTTCAGACGCGGATGGGTTGCGTGCGGGCTGCTGGTCCTAATCGCGCTGATTGGTTCTTTGGGGACCGTTGCCGTGCAGCGTTATCCCGCTTATTTTTCGCAGCGTGGGGCGCGTGAGTTTGTGTTAGAGCTGTTCTGCGCTCTGGTTACGTATGCAATAGCCATTGTCCTCGCAGCCAGGATTCAACGCGCAAGTACGGACGCAATCTACAGGATTGCAACCAGCTTTGGCCTGCTAGCCGGCACATGCGAGGTTTTGAACATCGCGATCGAAAATGGCGTACCGTTTGCGGTTCATAGACCCGCTTTGCAGATCGGATTCATGGCCCTCACGTTCGGATTGTGGGGAGTGGCGGGATTTCGCAGCGCGCGCTCTGTGGGCTCGTTTGGCGCGGGATTGGGGTCAGCCGTTGGATCGGCGATGATCTGCATGGTGGTCGCGGTGACCGCAGGCTTCTTACTGGAGCTGTTTCTGTTTCCTCCCCAGGCGGAATACGTTTCTACCTGGGCCGAATTCAGACGAAGCGGCTGGACGGATGCGCACGCATTCGCGATCGCCAATACCCTTGACCCGGGGTTCACGCATCTGCTGGCAGCTCCGATTGTTGGAGTTGTGTTTGGCAGCATTGGCGCCGGGCTTGGGTGGGTTTTCGCGCCGATGCGGAATCCGGTCGTGTCTGACGGCCATAGGGAGCAATCATGAAAAAATTCGTCTTGGGAGTGCTTTTTACGCTTGCGTTATTGACGGTTGGCGGACTTGCGTATCTACTGCTGGGGTTTGCCGAGGTTCAGGGCGACGTGCCGCCGTCGCGTCTTGAAAGCGCGGTGATGAACAGAGCCGTACACGCTTCGGTGCGGCGCGAAGCGCCGGAAATGGCGAATCCGTTTCCGCCGACGGACGAGAACCTGATTGCCGGCGGCAAGACCTATCTGAACGAGTGCGCAGGTTGTCATGGCACGCCGGGGCAGCCATACAAATATCCGGGGGTGCTGTTTCCACCCGCGCCCAATCTGCCGGCGACCGGAACCGAATATACAGAGGCCCAGGTTTTCTGGGTGGCGAAGCACGGTGTCCGGCGGTCGGGGATGTTTGCGAACGGAATGTGGGATTCGGATGAGAAGCTGTGGAAGGCGGCGGCGTTTATTAAACGAATCCAGTCGCTGCCACCGGCTGTGAGTGCTGCGCTGGCTGAGCATCCTTCTTCCTGAAAAAGCGCCGAATGAGGATGCGCTAGCACGCGATGGATCGGTCCGTACCTCCACCCCACGGACGAAGACCTGTCCGTGGCGACCTCGGCCTTCGGCAGAGAGGTGCGGTCCTTGAATAACAGCAGGTCCCTCCGCTTCGCGACCTGCGGCCGCTCCGGTCGGGATGACAGCTCATGGGTGCTGAAAGCGCCTTGCCAGCCCGTCCAGCTTTGTTGGGCCAAGCACCTGCCTCCTCAGAATGGAAACGGCTCGATATCCGGCTCAATCCATGCTTTGCGTGCTTCCACCGAAAACAGACGCGGGCGAGACCAGTAGGTCAGGAGCCATTCCGGTTTTCCCAAAGGCGAGAGCATCAGCTCGTTGCATGTGGCGAATAGTGGCCGGTGCGATCTGTCTGATAGAAATGCTCGGGCGGCGCGGATGGAGGCGTGCGTGATGGTTTCGTGGTATCCACTGCTGTCGGTATTGGGAGTGCCGGTGGTTTCGTTGTAGACGCGGATCATGCCGGGCATGGCGCGAAGGGCGTCGATCTCAGGATGCAGGGCAAGCAGCCACAATGCTGCCGCGAAATGAGCGGCGTGAGTCCAGCTGGATTTGGGCAGTGTTCGCGTTGCGAGACCGTGGCCGATGGCGACGATTTCGTCATCGGAAGTGAATGGAATGAAAGTGCGCATGTTAAGGCTCCGGGCTAGAAATTGGTTGAAATTGCCCGACAGACCATAGAAAAAGCCCGCCGGGAGACGGCGGGCCTGCGGATCTGAACTAAGTGGAAGCTAACTCTGGTTCGTTCCAAGGTTCACACGCAGCAAGACCGCCAGCGATTGCTGGTCTTGTTGTTGCGTGGGGTTGGTATGGAACGAAGACATATCCACTTATGACGCTAGCACAATTCGGGTGCAGCCGCAGATTTCCGTTTTGATGCGGCTATGAGCAACGAACATAGCAAAGTCCTGGAGATCGCGGGCTTGTACCGGGCACAGCCACCACTTTGCTGGTGGCGCGGCGTTTCAGTGCGGGATTTCCCCGCCGGTGGGTGGTATATTGCCCCGGTGGTCGGAGGGGCACGAAATGGCGAGTCAAAAAAGCCCGGTTTCAAAGAGCAGTAAGAGCAAAGAAAGCAGTAACGGCAAGCAGAGCAACAAGAGCGATTCAATGGCATGTGTAGAACACGGCATATGGACGCCGCTTTCCACGTCTGCTCCCGCAACGACAAACCTGGTCTTCACGCCGAAGCACAGTGGCGCGATGACGTTTCACATGGTTGGGTGCTCGGGCGATCCGCAGGAGACCGGCCCGGGGCTGGCGGTTGCGGGCGGGATGGCGTCGCAGATTGCGAAGCCGGTCAGTCCGGCGGTGGCTCCGTCGTTTTTCTATCACCTTGGAGACATCGCATATCCGAAAAGCGGAAAAATCATGACGGGAGATCTGTGGAACACACAGTTCTATGCGCAGTATGCGGCGTATGCGGACAGCCATGGGCCGCTGCCGGTTTTTGGCGTCGCCGGCAATCACGATGGGAACAGCGGTACGGCTCCGGACACCGAGATCGGCCACTTCATGCAGAACATGTGCGGCAGAGCGGGCGCCGTTTCTCCGGATAACCAGGCCGACAAGGCGCGCACAGAGTCGACGTTGCCATATCCCTACTGGCGGCTCGACACGCCGCTGGCGTGGATCATCGGGCTCTACACGAATGTGGCGAATGGCGGGATTCTGGACGATCCGCAGAAGCCGATCGATCCGAAAAAGGGACAGCTCAAATGGCTGGTGGATCAGCTGACCTGGTGCAAGGAGCAGAATGCGAAGGGGAGTCCGAAGGCGATTCTGCTGGCGCTGCATTATCCGCCGTTCAACGGGACGAAAGACTTCAAGGAGCGCGGCGATCCTGCGCTCGGGAGGAGCCCCGGGGCGGCGTCGAATGGGCAGCCGATCGGCAATGTGCTGCAGGATGCCTTCAGTAAGGCCGGGCAGATTCCCGATGCGATATTTTCGGCGCATGCGCACCTGTATCAGCGGATCACCGTTGCTTACAGGGATGGCAAGGGCAACGTGACCCAGCAGGTGCCGTGTTTCATCGTGGGCTGCGGCGGGCATACGCAGCTGGAGTTGATGGCGACTAAGTGCGGAGGCGGTACGAAAAGCGATTTTCCAGCGTTTCCGTTCGATCTGTTCAAGGACGGGTTCCCGCCGAAGGCACTCACACCGCCGGCGAAGGGGAAGGTGACGATCGAGCATTACGCCGATGGCTCGAAGCCGGAAGATCAGCCGTACGGCTTTCTGACAGTGACGCTGACTCCCGGTGCGGCGACGACGCACCCGACACTGGCGTGCCAGTTCTACGCGACTCCTTGTGACAGCAAAGGTAAGCAGGTGAATCCGGGGGCGGTGAAACTGAAGGATTCCTGCACGCTGGACCTGACGACGCACCTGTTGGTGTAGAACCGGACCGGGGCCCTGAGCCCGATTGCGTCCATTTCGGCGCGGGCGCATACTTCGGTGTTACCGGAGGGTCACGCTATGACGAGCGGGTATACGGGGGCCCTGCGAGATCCGAATAAGTGTGTGAATTTGGGAACGACGCTGGCGTCGCTGGTGGTGGGCGCGGCGTTTCTTGGGCTGTGGTTCTGGCTGTTGCCGCCGTGGCTGGGTTTCCGTGTGGAGATGGCTGGGGCGGCGCGATGGAGGTGGCTTGCGGCGGCGCCTGCGGTGCTGGGTTTTGCGGTGGCGCTGAGGTGCATCTGGGACTTTGGACGGACGGGGCATGGCACCCCGGCCGTGTTTGCTCCTCCGCAGAAGCTGGTGGTGGTGGGCCCGTACCGGTATGTGAGGAATCCGATGTACCTCGGCTTCTTTGTTGGATGGACGGGGCTGTGGGTGATCTTCGGACGGGCTGATGTGGAGGCGATTGGTTGGGCGTGCGCTGCGGTCGCAGGTGTGATGCTGTTCGTGCTCCTTTATGAGCAGCCGACGCTGCGCAGGAAGTTTGGCGCGGAATACGAGGAGTATTGCAGGAATGTGCGAGCGTGGATTCCGCGGCTGCGTCCGTGGCGCGGGGAAGCGTGGAGCGGGAAAGAAGGAGTTGCGCGATGAAGAGGCTCCTGATTGCAGTGATGGTACTGGCTGCGGTGTTGGCGGCCGGGTGGGGCTGGGCGACGACGCAGAACGGTGAAAGGCAGAACGGGGGTACGCAAAATAGCGCGGCGCAGGGCCAGAGAACGAAGGCCTCAAAGGATGAGGACGCTCGCGATATTGCGATCCTGCGGAAGGATATCCGGAATCAGAAACGGCAGGTCATCGAGACGAAGGTGCCGCTGACGAATGAAGAGGCGGAGAAGTTCTGGCCGGTGTACGACCAGTACACGGCGGATCTGGTCGAGCTGAACAACGTGAAGTACGAGCTGATCAAGTCGTATACGGAGAGCTACGATACGATGACGGATGCGCAGGCCGATGAGTGGTCGGCGCGCATGCTGAAGCTGGATGCCGATGTGGCGGCGCTGCGGCAGAAGTACTGGCCGAGGTTTCGCAGCGTGCTGCCGGGAAGGAAGACGGCGCTCTATGAGCAGGTAGAGCGCCGGACGCAGATGGTGATCGATGCGCATCTGGCGTCAGAGTTTCCGCTGGTGCAATCCCAGAGGTGACGATGAGTGCTTTGCAGATTTTCCGCTGCATGCCATGTTGAAGATGAAAAAGCTCGACATTGCCGAGCTGGAACGGGCTGCGCAGGAGTAATGGCGACGTTTCAGGCGGCGGCTTTCTGGGTGATGCCGTTGAAGGGCAGGAAGAGCGTGAAGATGGTTCCGGACCGGCCGGGGCGCTGAGAGCTGCGGACGCGCAGGGTTCCCTCGTGACGCTCGACGATCTGCTTGCTGACCCAGAGGCCGAGGCCTGTGCCGCCGGATCCCTTGGTAGTGAAGTAGGGCTCAAAGATCCGGGGCAAGTTGTCCGGGCTGATGCCGCTGCCGGTATCGGAGATGGTGAGCAGGAGGCCGCGGCGTGCTGTCGACCAGGAGGTGGCCTCGCGGCTGCGGATGAGCAGGCGGCCTCCAGTGTTGTGCATGGAGTCGACTGCGTTGGCGATGAGGTTATTGAGTACCTGCCGGATTTCTCCATCGAAGCAGCTGAGGGCCTCGCCGGCGCGCATGCGCTGCTCGACGTGCACGTGTGAGTTGGCGGTGCGTCCCTGATGCATGGCGAGCACGCTCTCAATCAGCTCGCCGCAGGAGACCGCCCGGGGCTGGGTCGACTGGCGATAGAAGCGGAGGGTCTGGCTGGTGATGGTGGAGACGCGGCGCAACTCGCGCTGGGCCAGCTCAAGGTAATCGCGGGTCTGGCCAGCGTTGGTGGTCTGCAGGGCGAGATAGATGAGATTGGTGACGGCCTCGAGCGGGTTGTTGATCTCGTGCGCGATGGAGGCGGCGAGACGGCCGACGGAGGCGAGCTTTTCGCTCTCCCTGAGTGCCGCTTCGGTGCGCTTCGTGGCATCGAGGACGGCGGCATCGCGGGTGGCCGCGAGCATCTGCTGGACCTGCTCGATCAGGCTGTCACGTTCCCGTGTGGCGAGGACCTCGCCGGTGACATCGTGGCAGATGGCCAGCACGCCTTCGATGCTGCCGGAACTGGTGTAGATCGGGCTGCAGGAGTAGGTCCAGTAGACGTCCTGAAGGGCGCCCTGGCGGATGGCGGGAACGAGCACCTTTTTGCGATACACGGATTCGCCGCGGAGAAGGGCCGCTTCAATCTGGGGGCCGGCAACCTGCCAGGATTCCTTCCAGCACTCAGCAGCCGGTTGGCCGAGCGCGCGTGGGTGCTTCTCTTCGATGACCGACGCGTAGGCGTCGTTGTAGATCTGGATGAGCTGCCGACCCCAGAAGATCGCGGCCGGAAACTGGCTGCAGAGCAGCAGATTTACGGAGCAGATAAGGAGTTCCGGCCAGGCTGCGATGGCGCCGAGGGGCGTATCAGCCCAGTTGAGGCCGCGCACGAGGTCGGCCATTGCTCCAGTACAACTGATCTTCGGAGCCCTGTTCGTATCGGCAGAATCGCTGCCGATTGCGGTGCGTGCTTGATGGTCCGGATTCATTTGCTCCCATGGATTTCAACTCAGTTTCCAAAAGCTACTACGGCACAGCCCGGCATCTGGGCTTGGCCTTTTAAAAGATAGGATGGGCAATGATCCTTGGGGGGTTGTCGCGGTTGGAAGGTTGTGCGGCAGGGGAAACGCCTCGACGCGTGACACTTTATTTCGCCAGGCGGGCCACCATGGGGCCGATAATGGCGAGGAAGAGTACGTAGGCGGCCGCGAGGGGGCCGAGTTTCGGTTCAATGGCGGCTCCGAGACCGGCGATCACGATTGAAAATTCGCCGCGGGCAATCAGGGCTGCGCCAGCGCGGATGCATCCGTGGCGGTCGATGTGGGCCCGGTTTGCCGACCAGTATCCGGTGAGCACCTTGGTCAACGCTGTGACGACGCCGAGCAGGATGGCGAGGGGCAGCGCGGGCGGCAGGGTTCTTGGGTCGATCTGGAGTCCGAAAAAGAAGAAGAAGATGGCCGCGAAGAGGTCTCGGAGCGGTGAGAGCAGCCGGTGGGTCTGTTCGGCGATCTGACCAGACAGCGCGATGCCGACGAGAAATGCGCCGATTTCGGCGGACACCTTGAAGCGCGCGGCGATACCGGCGACGAAGAGGACGAGTCCGAAGGTGGTGAGGAGGACGATCTCTTCGGACTCGTGAGAGACCCAGGAGCTCAGGCGGTGCCCAAGGCGAAGGGCGAGAATCAGCACGAGGATGACTACGGTGACTGCGACTCCGACCGAGGTGGCGATTTTGAGCGGTGTGCCGCCGGCGAGTGACACGCCGACAAGCGGCAGATAGACAGCCATGGCGAGGTCTTCAAGTACGAGGACCGCGAGGACCGTGGGTGTCTCGGGATTGTTGACGCGATTGAGCTCCGACAGGACCTTGGCGACGATGCCGGACGAGGAGATATAGGTGATGCCGCCGAGCAGGACTGCGGCGAGCGGACTCCATTTCATCAGCAGGCCCGCGGCGAGACCCGGAGTGAAATTGAGCAGGAAATCCGCGCCGCCTGCGGGAAGGCCCGAGCGGAGATCGCGCACCAAATCTTCTCCGTGGTACTCGAGGCCCAGCATGAAAAGCAGTAGCAGCACACCGATCTGGGCGCCGGTCCCGATGAAGCTCTGGCTGAGGTGGAGCGGCAGCAGGCCTCCGTTGCCGAAAGCCAGGCCCACAAGAAGGTACAACGGGATCGCGGAGAATCCCCACCGGCTTGCGAAGCGGGCGAGGATCGACAGGACGATGACCGACGCGCCGATTTCGACAAAGAGACGGGCCTCGTGGTGTGATTCCGCGGGAAGCATAAAAGAAGGTGATACGGGAATGCGGGAATTCTACCGCAGGGTGTTGAGCAGACGGTTGCCATGGAAAGCCATTGACATGGATTGGCAAGCGGGAAAGACTATGGCCGTCGTTGATCCGAATTTGCAACGGAGGCGTCGAAATGATGCGTGGGCTGAGAGTTTGCCTTGTTGCCGTGCCGGTTTCGTTGGTCCTGTTCATTAACTGCGGTCTGGCCGGCTCTGATTCGGCTGCGCAGTCTAAGCAGTCCAAGACGAAGGCTGCGCAGTCCAAGCAGTCCAAGACAAATTACGTCCGGCTTTCAAAGCCGGATACGCTCACTTTCGATGAGCTGGTCCAGCTGGAGAAGAACGCGACTCCTCCTCCGAAGCTCGCGGCGAAGGTACAGAAGCGGGTGACGACTCCGTTTGTGAACAACGAGGCGTTCTACCAGGGCGCAAAGCCGA
Source organism: Silvibacterium sp. (assembly GCA_019234945.1). Classification (GTDB taxonomy): domain Bacteria; phylum Acidobacteriota; class Terriglobia; order Terriglobales; family Acidobacteriaceae; genus Silvibacterium. The sequence continues at coordinate 9,419 of JAFAKX010000254.1, read as the reverse complement.
AGCGGCCGGCTTCTCCAGAGCTGGGCCCCTACCTTCGCGCTGTGATGTGGAATATCGAGCGCGGCATTCAGTTTGACGAGATTCAAATCGCGCTTACACAGCCGAAAAAATTCGACAGCCTGCTCCCGGATGGAAAGGATCCGAAGGAGAAGCCGTTGGATGCTGACGAGTTGAAGACAGTCAGACAGCAGCTCGACATATTGCAGGCGGCGGATTTGTTCATTATCGACGAGGCCGACTATGGCGTGACGCGCACCGAGTACCGCGACGTTGCGCGAGATCTGGCCAAGGCGCTGAACATGAATTACGCCTACGGGGTCGAGTTTCTGGAGGTCGATCCGCTGAATCTCGGCCTCGAGAAGGTGGAGATGGACGACAAGGACGCCCAGGCGGATATTCAGAAATCGTTCGATGTCGACAAGTCGCGTTACCTCGGCATGCATGGGACCGCGGTACTGAGCCGATATCCGATACGCAAGGCAACGCTCAGGCCGCTTCCTGTTTGCTATGACTGGTACGCAGGCGAGAAGAAGGAGATCTCGCAACTTGAAGCCGGGCGGCGCAAGGGCGCGAACCTGGCATTCATGGAGAGGATCACGCGCGAGGTCCGGCGCGGCGGGCGCACTGCGCTGATCGTGGAGCTCGCTGTGCCCGAGTCTCCGACGGGCGCCGTGACCGTCGTTGCGCCTCATCTGGAGAACAAGTGCAAGCCGGAGTGCCGCGCGAAGCAGGCGCTGCAGATACTCGAGTGGATCAGGGGCGATCCGAATCCAGTTATCATCGGCGGCGATCTCAATACGACGGCCTCGGACAGCGCGCCGGTGTCAGTTTCGAAGGTGCTGAAGGACCGCGTGAAAGATCCCGACAGGTGGGCGATCGCAGCGGTGAAGTGGTCGACGGGCGCACCCACGATTCTGCTCATGCCCGTGAACATGATGCGCAACAAGAACGATCCGACCGGCTTCGACGTTCCAATTGTCTCGCGGAAGAAGGAATCGAAACTGTTCAAGGAGCATGAGGATTTTCGTTTCGATGACGGTTACGTGTTCGATTTTCGAGGCGAAGATGCCCGCAGCGCGGAGGACCGCGGCGGCACACTGAGCGACTCAAACCAGCGCGCCAGCAAGGGCTTTGAGTGCACATTTGCTTTGGAAAAAACCTATGGAGGGCTCGTTGGCGAGTACAAGCTCGACTGGTTTTTCGTGAAGGGTTTTGCGAAGGACTCCGACAAGCCAGGGGGGAAATATCAGTTCGCCCCGCACTTTGCGTGGACTCTGATGGAACTCAATTCGGCGCCGGTCGAATCTCTGTCGGATCATGCGCCGATCACGGTGGATCTTCCGCTGACGGAGCCGCCGCCGATGCGGTCATCGCATTAGCTGGTTGCCTGAGGGCGGGAAACAAAGTGATCAAAGCCCAGCGCAGGCGTGCATTTTTCGCCGCGGCGACTCAACGGCGCTCAAAGAGCCCGCATCCCAACATTTTGTGATGATGAGTGTCACAAGTGCGAAGTTGTGCTCTCTGATACTTTGCGCCGGGCTGATGCCGGCGGGCTGCAAGAACGATGCAGCACAGACGGCTCCTCCTTCTCCTCAGACGAATGCGAGTCCGCCGATCCAACCTGCTCCGCCGACTCCGATTGCGGTGAAGAAACAGGAACTGGGGGATGATGAGACCTGGGATCCACAGTGGGACGTGTATATCGAAAAGGCGCTGCCGCCCGAGATGCTAGGGCCGAAAGCGGCGCATGATGTGAGAGGTTACTGTCCGCGCTTCTCGACGATGAGCGAGGCGGACAAGCGCGCCTTCTGGGCGTATTTCTTCCAGGCGCTGGCGGGTGCTGAAGCAGGGCTGAAGCCGACGACGACGGTTCGCCACACGCAACCGGAAGTAGCGGTGGTCGATCCAGTGACGAAGAAGACTGTGCGCCAACAGGGGCTGTTGCAACTGGCCTACATGGATGCTGACCGCTATGGCTGCGATTTCGACTGGGACAAGGATAAGGGCCTGCCGATGAAGGATCCGGCGCGAACGATTCTGCAGCCGAAGAACAACCTGGAGTGCGGCGTGAAGATTCTCGACAATCAGCTCTTCATGCTCAATAAGCCGCTCCTCAGTTCGGCGAGTTACTGGTCGACGTTGCAGCCGGGAACGGTGAGCTACCGGGTGTTCGCCAAGCAGATGACGAATGTGCCGTCCGCGTGCCACGCGGTGAGACGGGCTCACCCCGACGTAAACATCGCCCAAATGTCGAAGCGCTGACGCATGGACTAATCAAAATGGAGCCACTAAGGAGATGCCATGTCTCGAGCGTCGTGGATTTCAGGGTCAATGCTGGTCGTCAGCGCGTTTGCGTCCTGTTTTTCAGGCCTCCGACAATCTCTTATGCCCAGCCGAACGATGAGGCTCAAATTCGAGCGTTAGAACAGCGCTTTGCAGAGGCGTTCAAAGCTAAAGACGTGGATGGCATCATGGCAAATTACGAGGACTCCCGGAATCTGGTTTTTTTCGACGTTGTACCTCGCCGCGAATACCTCGGTTGGGATGCCTATAAGAAGGATTGGCAGGATTTCTTTGCTTCCATCGGTCCGATTACCTTATTCGAGGTCAAGGACCTTACGGTCAACGTCGACGGGAGCTTAGCCTACAGCTACAGTTTCCAGCATTATCTCGCGAAAATGAAAACTGGCGAATCGAAGGATGTGACCGTACGCGTGACCGATGTCTATCGAAAACGCGTCGGCAAGTGGCTGATCGTTCAGGAGCATGTTTCGGTGCCCGTAGATCCCCAAACGGGCAAAGCCGACCTAAAGTCCAAGCCTTAGGCTCTCAATTCGACGTTGATCAGTTATGTCCGCGAGCGACACGCGACCATTGTTCACGACGATTGAGTAGACTCACGCACTCAGTGCACGTGCGGGATGTCGTCGTTCATGGAGAAAACGTCTTTCAGATCGGCTTCGTAGGGAAACACGTGGATCATCCAGCTGAAGATGACGGGCAAGAAGGTGCCGCCCTCGGCTCTACAGGCTTCGGCTGTGTGGATAGAGCCGAACATGCCGAACTTGGGATTTTCGCCATGATATTCGGAGACCTTGTTCGCCGGGGCGGCACAAAAGTTGATGTGTTCATGCCAGCGCGCGATGCTGAGCGGTATGCGCTGATTGAGTTCGTCGAGGGTGGCGCTGGTGCTGTCGGTGTACATGACGCCCTCGAGCTGGTAGCGCTGAGTGGAAGTGTGCCAGTAGAGGAGAGAAGACGGCCTGGTTGGGTCGAACTGCGTGTCGGCCAGGCGGACGTAGGCATCGTTGGTGAAGTGATACTGCGGCTGCTCGACCTTCGGATTGGCGATAACGTATCCGTCGGCGAGAGCCTTTCTGTAGTCCTTGTACTTTTCGATAGCGGCCTTGATCTGGGCGATAAGTGCTTTGACTCTCTCTTCGTCGCCGGGCTGGATTGGGCGCATCGCAGTAACGCACATGTGATTGGTCATGGCGGCCATGCTCTGGCCCATGAGGTTCACGCTGCTCATGCTGCTGCCCATGGCATCGCACTTGCCGCCTGGATCGGCGTGGTTCATTTCCGGCATCGTGGTCATCTGCGGCTCGGGGAGGGCTAGCATGTGCGGCGCCGCGTGGCCGAGAGGCACGATCAGCAGCAGGATTCCCAGGATCAGCAGAATTATGGTCCAGATGGAGCGCGCAGAGGGGACTTGGCGCCCTGAGGCAGGTCGCACTGAAACAGATTTGAAAGCAGTAGCCAACATAAGTCATATATAGCTCGCTTAAAGGGCAGCGGACGCTGTGGTTCTATGCGTTGAGCAGCAAGTGGTCCTATTTAGGACAGCATCGGGCTTTAGGACAGAATGGGGCGGGGCGCCGTTGGCCCGCGCAGTTGCCGACCCCCTTCAGGTGGTCTGGAAAATAGGCGAAAATACAGGCTCCCGCAGAACCACTATCATAGGAGGAATGGTCAAGGGTTCCAGCGCACTTACTCCTGTTGTCAACGTGGACCGGAATAACTCGCAGCCTCTCCACTCGCAGGTTTACCGGTCGCTCAGAAATGCTATCGCGACCGGAGTTCTGCGTCCGGGCCAGCGCGTGCCGTCTTCGCGTGCGATGAGCGCCGAGCTGAATGTGTCGCGCATCACCATTCTCGACGCCTATGAGCAGCTGCTGGCGGAGGGGTACTTCAAATCGCGCACAGGCGCGGGGACTTTTGTCAGCAGCTCACTTCCGGAATATCTGACGCAGGTCAGGAGGCCGGCTAACGGGCGGCCGCAGAGGGCATCCGGGCCGCGCGCAGTGGCGAAACGAGCGTTGCAGTTTCTAGCGGAGCCGGTGACTCCGTGGCGCAATGGGCTGGGCGCGTTTGCTGTGCACCAGCCGGCCTTCGAGGAGTTTCCTTACGCGATCTGGTCGCGCCTGGTGACACATCACTCGAAGAATCCTGGTGCGCGCGCGATCCATTGCATCGATCCGCTGGGGTCCCTGCGTTTTCGCGAAGCAATTTGCGAGTATCTGCGTACGGCTCGGGCAGTGCAATGCGAGCCGGAGCAGGTGATGGTCGTGTCGGGCTCGCAGCAGGCCCTGCAGATCGCAGCGAACGTGCTGCTCGATCAGGACGACGCGGTGTGGATGGAGGAACCCGGCTACCGGCTGGCGCGGAATGTGTTTATCGCGGCCGGGTGCCGGCTGATTCCAGTGCCAGTGGATGATGAGGGCCTGAACGTCGAGGCGGGGATAGCGAGGGGCGCGCAGGCGAGAGCCGCTTATGTTACTCCGTCGCACCAGTATCCGCTGGGTAGCTCAATGAGCGCCGGGCGCCGATTGCAACTGCTGAACTGGGCACAGCGATACGGCGGGTGGATCATCGAAGACGACTACGACAGCGAATACCGGTTCGAGAGCGCGCCGATCTCATCGCTGCAGGGCCTGGACAATAACCGGCGCGTTATTTACATCGGGACATTCAGCAAGGTGCTGTTTGCATCGCTTCGACTGGGTTACATGGTGATTCCTCCCGACCTGGTGGAGCGCTTCATTGCGGTGCGCTATGCGATTGATATCTTTCCGCCATACCTGTTTCAGGAAGTGATCACCGACTTCATGCGGGAAGGCCATTTTGCCCGGCATATCCGGCGCATGCGCCAGCTTTACAGCGAGCGGCGCAAGGCGCTGGTAGAGCAGCTCAGGAGCGCATTCGGCGGCGCGCTCGAGGTACGCGGCGCTGAAGCGGGGATGCACCTGACCGTGACCTTTCCTTCGGACCACGACGATGTGGCCATCGCCACGGAGGCGGCGGAGCAGGGTTTGTGGCTCTGGCCGCTGTCGGGGAGCTATATGACGAAGAATGTCCGCAAGGGATTCATTCTTGGATACGGCAACGTCGCAGCGGGGGCGATTCCTGGTGCGGTTGAGAAAATGAAGGCTGCGATCTTTGGCGTCTGATGCTCAGGCCGCAGCCTGCATGACAGCTACCGGTACGGGCTGTTTCTTCGGCAGCGCTGAGGCGAGCAGCAGGATGGTTCCGCAGAAGAGCAGCGTGTCCCAGATATAGTTGACCGCCTCGATGAGCTGCATACCGTCCTTTGCGGGTATGAGCATCGGCAGGTAAACGACAAGCGTGAGCAGCAGCATCCAGAGGCCGAGCCCCGCGGTGGCAATCCGAGCCTTCCGGTTAAAGAGAATTGCGACGGCGGCGACTGCGAGGAAAATCGCGGTCACGGTGGCCCATACGTGGGGCCAGAAGAGCCACGGAGGTGAGAGCTTTTCGAGCGGGACGCCAGGGGCATTTTGCGGATGCAGGATGTGCATGATGGCGAAGAAGAGATACGGGAGGGCTGCGCCGATGCGGCCGATGAGGATGAGCGGCTTCGAGCGCGGGCTATGGGCTCCGGCGAAGGCGAGAAAACCCCCGGCGAAAGAGGTTTCGCGGAGAACGACCGTCCAGCCGAAGCGGTCGTGCGGGCTTGCGACGGCACGCGGAATGTGGAGGGTGAGGACGAAGATCACGAACATGACGGCGGTCAGCGTCGCGGAGAGACGGGTGCAGCGGTTCAGCACAAGGCTCAACGCGCTGGCGAGCAAGGCGACTCCGAAAAAGACCACCCAGAAGGGATGAAGGGGCAACCAGTTCGGAACCATCGGCGAAAAGGGCCGGATGTTGACCATGTGCTCGGCTCCAAAGCAAGCAAGCGCCGACGCAGCGAAGGCGGGGCCGAGGACGATAACCTTTTCGAGCCCAGTGGCGGCGACGAATTCGCCGCGCGCAGAGACAAGGCCCATGACAAGGAAGACGAAACCTGTGAACCACGGCCAGAAGATATAGTGCGAGAACAAAGCCACCCCTTTCTCGCGGGAACACACAGCCGCGACCTTCGCCAAAACGGCGGAATTGATCCGATGCTAGCTTCGGGATTGCGAGAGTGCCATATCCACTTGCGCCGGCATTCGGAGGATTTCGGCGGACAGTTGGGCGCAGTTACCTTGACTGCGCTTCGACGTAGCGCTTCAACTCGGCGAGGATCCGCTCATTCTCGGTGCGGAAGGCGACTTCCACCAGCGGTTTTACCAGGCTCATGAGCTTCGGCACCTGAATGGTGAAGTCGACCTTGCGGGCCACTGACGTTTCCTGTCCCAGAGGTTCAATCGTGTAGTGAATGTCTATGTCCAGCGACGCACTCACAAAGCCTACCTCAACAGCATGCTGTGGCGAAAGCCGAGATGCCTGGGACGGTCGAATTCGGTAACGGAGCCGCACTTCTCGCCCTCCGGGCTTGCATCGAGGTAAGTCGTGCCGAGCCGCACGGGATAGGGCGTGACCTCCGTCGTGCCTGCAAAGGAGTCGGAGGTGGAGAGCCAGCGATTGTAGTTGGGCATGTCGGCGAGCAGGTTGAAGATGGTCTCCGGCGAGCCGTTGATTTGGGCTGTGAATACCAGATGCGTGGTGGAGATTTGATTCATGGAGGGCATTTCGGGTCTTCAGATTTCCTGATGGTAGTGGCCAGTGAACTCTCTGGCAATTGCTCATGGGGCTCGATCGGCAGAGTTTTCGGTAGACTTGGGCGGTTGGTTATCTCTGGTCTTTTGAGGAGAAGGATGGCTCGAGTCTTCGCAACCGAAGTGAGAACCAGGCTATTTCGGCTTGGTGCGATAGTGCTTTTTGCCGGGCTGTGCGGCGTCCCTGCGTTGTCGCAGCAGTCTGCAACGCAGGTTCGGCCTGTCCAGCAGTCAGCGGCGCCTACGCCGCTGATGCCAGCGCCGCCCAAGAGTCCACAGGTGGATGTGGAGGGCAATGCCACGTTCACACTGGCCATGCCGAATGCGGCGAAGGTGGAGTTGCGGCTGGAGGGCGTGCGCGATCCGATCCCGATGACCAAGGGCGCAGATGGCGCGTGGACGGTGACGGTTCCGAAGCTGGCGCCGGAGTATTACGCCTACGAGTACATGGTGGATGGGACGAGCGTGATCGATCCGCACAATACGACGGTAAAGACCAGCTTCTTTCACAACCAGAGCGTGTTTCTTGTTCCCGGGCAGCCGTCGATGCCCTGGGAGACGGCAGATGTTCCGCACGGCGAAGTGCACCACCACTTCTACCGCTCGAAGATTGTGGACAGCAACAGCGAGTATTACGTGTATACGCCGCCCGGATTCGACGCGAAGAGCAAGACCCAGTATCCGGTGCTGTATCTGCTGCACGGGTACAGCGACGACGCGAGCGCGTGGACGGCGATGGGCAAGGCCAACGTGATTCTCGACAACCTGATCGCGCAGGGCAAGGCGAAGCCGATGATTGTGGTGATGCCGCTCGGCTACGGCACGATGGACATGATCACGAGGGGATGGGCGGTGTGGCGCGATCCGGAGACGACGGCTCGCAACTTCAAGGACTACGCGCGCGTGCTGTATGAGGAGGTAATGCCGCAGGTAAAAGCGCAATATCCACTCTCCGACAAGCGCGAAGAGCACGCGATCGCGGGGCTTTCGATGGGCGGCGCGGAGACGCTGCTTGTCGGGCTGAATCACACGGATGACTTTGCCTACATCGGAGCATTCAGCCCGGGTGGAATCGGCGACGCGAACTTCGGGCCGCGGTTTCCGGCGGTCACTCCGCAGACGGGCGCGCAGATTCAGTCGAAGCTGAAAGTGTTCTGGGTGGCGTGCGGGACGGAGGACGGGCTCTATCCGGCGAATCAGAAGCTGATTGCGTGGCTCAAGGAGCAGGGGATGCAGCCGACGGCAATCTCGACGCCGGGGATGCATGTGTGGATGGTGTGGCGGGACAACCTGAGCAACTTTGCTCCGCTGCTTTTCAAGTAACGCATGACGACGTGGGTGCTGCTGGCGGGTCTTCCCGGCACGGGCAAGAGCACGTTGGCGCGGGCGGTCGCAGGGCGGCTGGGTGGTGCGGTCCTGAACAAAGACAGGGTGCGCGAGGCGCTGTTTCCGGGCGAGATGACAGACTACACGCGCGAGCAGGACGACCTGTGCGTGCGGGCGATGCTGGAGGCGGCGGGGTATCTGACGGAAAGACAGCGGGCGGAGTACATCTTCATCGACGGGCGGACATTCTCGAAGCATGACCATATCGATGAGGTGGTGCAGGCGGCGCAGCGGGCCGGTGCGCATTGGCGGATTCTGCATGTGACGTGTTCGGATGCGGTCGCCGAGGCGCGACTGAGCCGTGCTGATCCGGAGAATCCGGCGAAGAATCGCGATGTGGCGCTGTACCGGAGGGTGAAGGCGAGCTTCGAGCCGATCGCGTATCCGAAGCTGGTGGTGGATACGACGGAGGGTGTGGAGAAGGTGGTGGCGAGGGTGTGCCGGTGGTTGTTGGAAAGCCCTTAGCCTTATCGGACCCTGTAATTCACCTCGATGTTGACTTCCACGGGCACCGGATGTCCCTGGTAGATGGCTGGCTTGAAACCTGATTCGACAAATAGTAATGAAACGATTTTGCGTCGAGCGATATCTTAATTCGCGTAGGTTCTAAGGAGCGATAACTATGGCCGAAACGAAGACGGGCAGGTATGTGCAGGTAGTGAAGGCAGGTGGTCCGCTGGAGGTGGTGACGCGTTCGGTCCCGGCGCCGGGGCCGGGGCAGGTAAGGGTGCGGGTGCAGGCGTGCGGCGTGTGTCACAGCGATTCGTTTACTTTCTATGGGGCATTTCCGGGGATTCAGTATCCGCGAGTGCCGGGGCACGAAATTGTCGGCACGATAGATTCGATTGGTGAGGGCGTTACGCAGTGGAAGGCAGGCCAGCGCGTGGGGATTGGCTGGTATGGCGGCCACGACGGCACGTGCGAGCCGTGCCGGCGTGGCGACTACGTATGCTGTACCTCCGCGCAGGTTCCGGGGATCAGCTATGACGGCGGATACGCCGATTATGTGGTCGCTCCGGCGATGGCGCTGGC
>JAFAKX010000173.1 GCA_019234945.1 Silvibacterium sp. | reverse complement strand
GTGCAGCGCCGGTCTGTAAATACCGTCAACCGGCCATCTTTCCAGAAGAGAAGTCCGGCAGCCCGCGTCTTTAGCCAGACGCCTCCGGAAGATGACAGGAAAACCGATAGAATCTGGCTGTTTTCTATCGCTCCGTTCGTTACTTCTCCCACGGATTGGAACCGGACTCCGTCGAAGCGGAAGACCCCAGTCGACGTGGTGAGCCATAGATATCCATCAGAGGCTTGCTGGATATCAAAAACTGCACCGAGGCCACTATCCGAGGTCCACATCGTATGATGGAACCCCGTCATTTGGCGAGCCGACGCCCAAACCGCTGGTCCGCATATGTCGGCGACAAGCCGCAGTATCAGGACGGCACCGGCCAGCCATCCTGCCTTCGGTAAGAATCTCCGCATAGAGCACCTTGGCGCTCGACACCAGCGAGGCCCAGTCGTACGTCCATGGCACGAACATCTCGCGAGCAGTCGTCCCCAACTGCAGCCGTCAGCGATCAGCTCTACCTTGTACCTTCTGGTCCGCTAGCTGCGCTTCTGTCGCTCCATCCACGAAGCCTGGCTGGCCACTCCAAGTGGGCCAAGCCAGAGTACAGAAATGCCTCCTTATTCGGAGTGCTTGGCGAGACCAACAAGATATCAAAATTTTAGACCACGGGGGGTCACATTGACCCCGATATTCAAGAGGTTGGACTGTTCCCACGTAAGTGAGTCGTTCACCAGCATGACCTGGCATTCCTGCTCATGCAGAGTCGCAACTCCCTGATTGTCGAAAACACCGGCGTCAACCAGGCGCACGACGTAGTCCATCTATCCAGAGCGGGTCATGATTCCGCCACGCGCACAAGGTCCGAGGGAGCCCCCTTGCCGGAAGATATTCGCCATTCCCGATGATTGATAGGTAAAATCATCGTGTTTGTAACACCCCAATTCCCTGACATCTAGGAGATCTCTTGCGCCCTGCTCGAAGGCTGTATGCTCTTTCTCTGATCCTGCTGGTTCTTGTGCAGATCGGTCGCGCACAGGACCAGGCGGCAGCAAACCGAGCGGTTCCTCCTCCGCCGCACGCCAAGCAAATACGCCTGAAACATGTGCTCGTCATCGCGCAGACCAAGGGCTTCGAGCACGATTCAGTTCCCGCGGCCATGACTGCCATCTTCAACATGGGCAAGGAGAGTGGCCTCTGGGACACGACCATGCGGACCGATACCGAGCTGATCACAAAGAAGGACCTAAAGAGAAACACAAAGAATCTGGATTACTTTGACGTTCTGGTCTTTGCCAGCACGACCGGCGAACTCGACCTCGACGCCAGCCAGAAGGCTGACATGCTGTCATTTATCAAGGATGACGGCAAAGGCTTCGTCGGAATTCACGCGGCGCTCGATACGAATTACACTTGGCCGGAGTACGGCGAGATGATTGGCGGCTGGTTCGACCAGCATCCGTGGATGACATTCAACGCACCCATCATCAATGAGGATCCCAATTTCCCCGCAGTGCGGCATTTCCCAAAGGCCTTCGTAAAGTACGACGAGATCTACCAGCCGAAGGAATGGTCGCGTGATAAGGTAAACGTACTGCTCAGCCTCGACCCGACGAAGCTCGATTACTCCAACAATCCGCGCATTCATCGCGCCGATCACGATTTCGCCGTGGCCTGGAGCAAGATGTATGGCAAGGGCCGCGTCTTCTACTCCACGCTTGGTCACACGGAAGAGTCTTGGGAGGACCCGGATATTCGCAAAATGTACTTTGAGGCGATCGAGTGGGCGCTCGGCATGACCGAGGGCAGCACGGCATCCCATTCCCGTCCGGCGGCGAATCAGTGAGGGCCCGGACACGATGAAAAGACTGGGCATGGGCCTCATCGGGCCGGGATTTGTTGCCGCGCACCATATCGACGCTGTCCGGCGGCTCGGAGACGTGGATGTCATCGCAATCGCTGGCTCGTCACAGCAATCGGCGGAGAGGAAGGCGCGCGAATACAAGGTGGATCGCGCTTACGGCGATTTCCATGCATTGATCGCCGACCCCGACGTGCAAGTTGTCCACAATACAACTCCGAATTATCTGCATTCGCCTGTCGTGATGGCCGCGCTCAAGGCAGGCAAGCACGTCATCTCGGACAAGCCCCTTGCCCTCCACCCGGACGAAGCACGCGCGATGCGGGATGCGGCGGTCGCGGCGAAGGTGGGCAACGTCGTCACGTTCAACTATCGCGGAAACCCGCTGGTACAGCAGGCGCGAGGGATGGTCTCAAACGGTGAGACCGGAAACCTGAGCTTCGTGCACGGTTGCTATCTGCAGGACTGGATGACGGACCCGAACGTCTACTCATGGCGGTCCGATCCCGCAAAGGGCGGCGCGACCTCCGCACTCGGAGACATCGGCTCGCACTGGTGCGATCTCGCCGAGCACGTCTCCGGGCTGAAGATCGTCTCGGTTCTGGCCGAACTCACGACGGTCATTCCTGTTCGCTACACCTCCGGTGGTTCTGCCGAGGCGTTTTCGAAGGGCGGCTCTGCCGATCGCATGCCCGTCGAGACGCGATCCGAAGACCTGGGAAGCGTCCTATTGCGCTTTCAAAATGGAGCCAAAGGCTGCTTTTCGGTTGGACAGGTCCTGCCCGGACACAAGAACGATCTGCAACTGGAGCTGAACGGGCGCGCCTGCTCCCTGAGATGGAGACAGGAAGAGCAAAATGAGCTCTGGATAGGTCATCATGACCGGCCAAACTCCATCATGGCGAAGGATCCCTCGCTGGTCACTCCCGGGGTTCGGCGCTATACGCATCTGCCCGGCGGGCATCAGGAGGGATGGGCAGACGCGTTCTTCAACGTGATCAGCGATGCATATTCCTGGATTCGCGAAGGAGCTGCGTTCGCCGCAAAACCGGCAATGCTGCCCACATTTGAAGATGGGTATCGTTCGAACTGCCTTGTGGACGCGATGCTGAAAAGCCACGCGGCTGGCGGCGTTTGGCAGAACGTCGAGTATGTTCCTGGAGCATAATTAAAGGAAGCCTGCATGAGAGTTGGAGTATTCACGCCGCTGCTGTCGCAGCTTTCGCTCGACGGCGTGCTGGCCAAACTGAAGACACTGGACATTTCCACCGTGGAACTGGGCACGGGGAATTACCCGGGCAACGCGCACTGCAAGCTCTCGATGTTGGACGATTCTTCGGCGCTGCACGACTTTAAGAGCACACTGGAGGACCACGGCGCGAACATCAGCGCCCTGAGTTGCCACGGGAACCCGCTGCATCCCGACCCGCAGCGGGCTAGGCAGGCTCAGGAGGTGAATCGCAAGACGGTCCTCCTGGCAGAGAGGCTTGGCGTGCCGGTTGTCGTCGATTTCTCGGGATGCCCGGGCGATTCGCCGAATGCGAAACATCCGAACTGGGTGACCTGCCCGTGGCCGCCGGATTATCTCGACATGCTGAAATGGCAATGGGATGAGGCGGTGGCTCCCTACTGGATCGAGCGCGCGAAATTCGCATCGGATCACGGAGTGCGAATCGCGATCGAAATGCATCCCGGCTTTGTGGTCTACGGTCCGGAAACGCTGCTGCGGCTGCGGGCGATCGCGGGGCCGTCGATCGGATGCAATTATGACCCAAGCCACATGTTCTGGCAGGGTATCGATCCGATAGCGGCAATCCGCGTCCTGGGTGACGCGATTTTCCACGTCCATGCGAAGGACACGCAGATCTATGCCGCCAATCTTCCGCGCACAGGGGTGCTGGACACGAAGTCCTACACGGACGAGAAGAATCGCGGCTGGATCTTCCGCACCTGCGGCTATGGGCATGGGGCGGAGTGGTGGAAGGAGTTCGTCTCCACATTAAGGATGTTCGGTTACGACAACGTGCTGTCGATCGAGCATGAAGACAGCCTGCTCTCGCCTGAAGAAGGTCTCACCAAGGCAGCGCAATTTCTCAACGACATCGTTATCAGGGAACAGCCAGGAGCGGCGTGGTGGGTTTAGATTCCTCCGTTCTAAGAACAACACGGTATTCGATCACTCGCCGCAGGTTCCTCGCGGGTGCAGGTGCACTGCTGTCGGCCAGGACAATCAGCGCGCTCGTCCCGCAAGCTGCAGCGTTGAGCGGCAAGGCTGATCACAGCCTTCGCATAGAGCCATGCTCGCTCGAGATCGGACCGGGGGTGACCATCAGGACCATTGCCTATAACGGACAGGTCCCCGGACCACTGCTCCGTCTGAGCGAAGGCGTACCTGTAACCATCGACGTTACAAATGCAAGCTCGACGCCCGATCTCACGCACTGGCATGGCCTCGCGATCGATTCACTCAATGACGGAGCGATGGAAGAAGGCTCTCCGATGATCGCTGTTGGCGAGACACACCGCTACAGTTTCACTCCGAAGCCCTTCGGGACACGCTGGTATCACACGCATGCTTCGGCCTTCGATAACCTTTCCGCCGGAACCTACAGTGGCCAGTTTGGGTTCCTGCTCATCGAGGGCAAAAATCAGCCGGCGCCTTGGGACCAGGAAATCAATGTCGCCATTCATCATTGGGAGCCGTCATTTGTGCCGATGGTGGAGACGATGCGCCAGCAGTCGTCGAACGAACCGTTGACCACGGGCTCCGACGTGGGCTACAAGTACGCCACCATTAACGCGCACATGCTCGGCGCGGGTGAGCCAATACGAGTCAAGCAGGGCCAGCGTGTGTTGATGCGTCTGCTCAACGCCAGCGCAACCGAGAACGTCGTCCTTGCGCTGCCTGGACACAGCTTCAGGATCATCGCCATGGACGGAAATCCTGTCCCCAACCCGAAGAGTGTCGACGTACTCTCGCTCGCGGTTGCCGAGCGCGTCGATGCGATCGTAGAGATGAATTCCCCCGGGGTCTGGGTTCTTGGCTCGACACTGGAGAAAGCCCGTCAGGTGGGTCTCGGCGTTGTAGTCGAATATGCCGGCAAAACCGGCGCTCCTGTATGGAAAGACCCTGCGCCAGCCGACTGGGATTACACCCAATTTGCCAGTAATGCCGAAGTACCGAAGCCAGATGACACCTTTACGCTGACATTCCGGGACATTGGCCCGCAGAAGGGCTCGAAGTTTGACACCTGGACCATCAACAACAAGTCGTGGCCCGATATCGAGCCACTCAAAGTTCAGCACGGCAAGCGATACCGCCTCGTCCTTCGCAACGGGAGCGGCGACCAGCATCCTATCCACCTGCACCGGCACACCTTCGAAGTAAGCCGCATAGGCAGCAAACAGACAAGCGGCCTGAAGAAGGACGTTATCAACATCATGCCACTCGACACAGTTGCCGTAGACTTCACGGCAGATAATCCCGGCGACACGCTGATGCATTGCCATCAGCAGTTACATATGGATTATGGATTCATGCAGCTGATCAAGTATTCGGGTTAGTGGATTGGCTGCGCAGATCACAGCTGATCAGAGGAACGAGGGCCTCGACTGAAACGATGAAGAGATTTTGGGTGATGGTGCTTTTCGCAGCAGCCTTCATTGCTGCTCAATGCCGGCAAATGCTTACGTATGCAGCTACTGGCATCCAGCCACCTGGGAGCACCAAAAAGCAGACCGATGCCATTTCTGGCAATGGGGGCGCTGAAGCCTACGCGAACCATTGCGCTATCTGTCATGGAGATAACCGCGAAGGCAATCTGCCCGGATTTCCGCCGCTCGTGGGCGTCGACCGGCGGATGACAGACGAGCAGATCACGCAGATCATTCGTACCGGCCGCGGCCGGATGCCCGGCTTCCCAAAGCTTGGACAGGATGAGTTGAGCGCTTTGCTGCATTACCTTTCGATCGACGATCAGCCCCAACCCGAAGCGAACGGCTCCTCGAGCCTCGCCGAAGCAGGCGGCATTCTCTTCCAGCAGAACTGCGCCTTCTGCCATGGCCGCGATACGCAAGGCGGAGAGTCAGGCCCCGACCTCACTCAGTCGAGAGTCGTCCGCCGGGATCGCGGAGGCGACCAGATCTCCCAGGTGGTGCGCAACGGACGGCCTGAGAAAAAAATGCCGGCCTTCCACTTCTCCGACCAGCAGATGCACAGCCTTGTGGCCTTCATTCACGAGGAGCAAGCCAAGGCAGTCTCAAAGCCTGGCGGCCGCAGAGGCGTCGAAGTTTCCGATCTGCAGACTGGCAATGTGAACGCTGGGCGTGACTACTTCAATGGCGCCGGGCGCTGCGCAACCTGCCACTCCACAACCGGCGATCTGGCTGGTATCGCGTCTAAATATGAGGGACTCCAGCTTGAGCAACAGATGCTTTACCCCACTGAAGCTAGGAGCCACGCTACCGTGACGCTTCCATCCGGCGAACAAGTAACCGGGACTGTGGCATATCGAGATGAGTTCACGATCGCTCTCCGTGATACCGATGGAAACTACAGGTCGTGGGCAATCGGGAAAGTGAAGTACAAGCTCGACGCACCTGTAAATGCTCATGTAGAGCTGTTCAGCCAATACAGCGACGACGACATCCACAACCTGATGGCGTATCTGCAAACACTGCGCTGATCAGTTGAGAGGTTACGAAGCACTATGAGATCTCCAGTCCTTCTAAGCGCCGGCCTGTTGTTGGGACTTGCCGCTCTGCCCCAGTCCGCTTTGCCGCAGAGTCTGAATTCAGCCGAGCTCCTTCACCCTTCGGCAGACAGTTGGCCTGGGTATCACGGCGACTACTCCGGCAGACGCCACAGCATTCTGACGCAGATCGCTCCTCAGAATGTTGGCAATCTCGGCCTTGCATGGGCGTTTCAGACAAATCAGACGGCTCAGATCAAATCCTCGCCGCTGCTTGTCGATGGGGTACTGTACTTCACGGTGCCCGAAAATGTCTGGGCGGTGGATGCGAGATCCGGGCATCAGATCTGGCATTACACGAGCCAGCCCACTCCAGGGGATCACATCGGCAACCGCGGCGTGGGAATGTACAAGGGATGGCTCTATTTCATGCTGCCCGATGGCAGCCTCGTTTGCATCAACGCCAAAGATGGCTCCGCGCGCTGGAAAGTACAGGTGGCGGACGGCAAAAAGGGCTACTGGACCACCATGGCGCCGGTCGTGATCAGAAATCATGTCATCGTCGGCGTCTCGGGCGATCTAGACAATCTCGCCGGATATCTTCGGTCAGTCGATCCGGAGACCGGCCAGACTCAATGGCAGTGGGACGCCACGCCTCCTGCGGGGACCCCGAACAGCACAACCGGCGGCATGACATGGATGCCGGGCACCTACGATCCTGAGCTCAACCTGCTCTACTGGGGCACCGGAAATCCCACGCCTGTGCTGAACGGCACGGTCCGCCCAGGCGACAACCTCTATACCTGCAGCATCGTCGCACTTAATCCTGACACCGGAAAGCTGGCCTGGGCCTTCTCGGTCTCGCCGCACGACACCCACGACTGGGACGCCGTCGAGACGCCAGTGCTGGTCGACGGAACATTTCGCGGCCAGCCCCGCAAAATGCTGATGCAGACCTCGCGGAACGGCTACTTCTTCGTTCTTGATCGCACAAATGGCAAGAGCCTGCTGACGGTCCCTTACGGGCCGGTGAACTGGACACTCGGCGTCGACAAGGACGGCCACCCCATTCCGAATCCGGATAAAGAGCCCGCTCCCGATGGCCGGCTCATTGCGCCTGATGAGGGTGGACTCACGAACTACCGTTCACCTAGCTTCGACCCGAAGACCGGTCTGTTCATCGTCGATGCGCATCCCAGCTACAGCATCTATTTCTCCAAGCCCTCAGACGGCGCTTACGGCTGGGCTGGCGCAGATTACGGCCTCTGGGGCAAAGGAACCATCGAGGCAATCGACTATCGCACAGGCAAAATTCGCTGGAAGCATGAAGTAGGAGAAGGCGGCTCCGGCGCTGGTGTTCTGACCACGGATTCCGGGCTGGTATTTACGGGCGATGCCTACGGCAATGTGCTCGCCCTCGACGCCAGTGACGGCAGAACTCTGTGGCACGCCGGCGCCGGAGCTCCGATGCAGAGTTCTCCCATCACCTATGAACTCGACGGACGCCAATATGTCCTGACGAGCAGCGGAGGAGTCATGTTTGCGTGGACCCTCCCGCAGACAGCGCTTCACGTGAAACAGCCTGCCGCGCTGGCTTCGCGTTAGAATGTCACTGCATTGGCCGGATGCAGGTAGGTTCCATCCGCCCTGAAAGCCTCATCTCAGACTGCGAGAACGCAGGGACGACCATTACCTATCAACCCGTTGAATCGGCTCAAGCACGGAGAATCGAGATGAAACTCCTGGAAGGTAAAGTCGCGCTGATTACCGGTTCCAGCTCCGGAATCGGACAGGGAATTGCGAAAAAGTTTGCCGAGGAAGGCTCTAGAGTTGTGATCAATTACAGCCGGAGTGCCGAGGGAGCCGACGTAACGCTGGCCATGGTACAAGAGGCCGGCTCCGACGGAATCATCGTGCAGGCCGATGTCACACGGACGGAGGACATCCGCAAGCTGATTGACGCCGCCTATGAGAAGTTCGGGGCCCTCGATATCCTCGTGAACAACGCCGGCATGGAGAAAAAGGCGCCCTTCACTGAAGTACTGGAAGCGGACTATGACAGGGTGATGGCGGTGAACTTGAGAGGACCGTTTTTCCTGACCCAGTATTTCGTGCAGAAATTACAAACTGCGAAGATGCCCGGGCGCATCATCAATATCAGCTCTGTGCACGAGGACATGGCCTTTCCCGGCTTCACCAGTTACTGCGTCAGCAAGGGCGGCATGCGCATGTTCATGCGTAACCTGGCGGTCGAGCTTGGCCCGATGAACATCACGATCAACAATATCGCTCCCGGCGCCATACAAACTCCGATCAACAAAAACCTTCTGCAAGACCAAGGCAAGCTGGACGCGTTGTTGATGAACATTCCTCTCAAGCGGCTCGGCACGACCGAGGACATTGCGGAGCTTGCCGCGTTCCTCGCGTCTGACAAGGCTGGATACATTACCGGATCAACCTACGTGATCGATGGCGGCCTGATGCGGAATTATCATGAGCAGTAGCCGGAGGGCTGGCTCAGTTGCTCATTGAAGACTATGCGTTGATTGGTGATTGCGAAACGGCCGCGTTGGTCGGACGAGACGGCTCGATCGACTGGCTGTGCTGGCCGAACTTCGCCTCTGCCGCATGCCTTGCAAAGCTGCTCGGAACCGAAGAAAACGGCTTCTGGAAACTTGCACCGGGCGAAAAAATTCTGCGCAGTTCTCGCCGTTACGAGCCGCACACCCTCATTCTCGAAACCACCTGCGAGACAAAACATGGCGCGGTGCGAGTCAAAGACTTCATGCCGTTGCGGGGTGGACACTCTCGCATTATCCGCATCGTAGAAGGCTTGCGCGGCAACGTCGCCATGCGCAGCGAATTGGCGTTGCGCTTCGACTACGGACAGGCTGTCCCGTGGGTCACACGCACCAGCGAGGGATTGAAGGCGCTTGCCGGCCCCGACTCCGTTTGGATGCACACGACAGCCCCCTTGGAGGGCAAAGGCCTCCGTACGCTGAGCGAGTTCACTGTTCGTAAAGGCCAGAAGATTTCGTTCGTGCTCACCTACGGCGATTACGGAAATTACCGCGGGGAATGGGTGGGCCCCCCGATCGACGTGCAGAAAGCTTACGAAGAGACTCGCACTTTCTGGATAGATTGGACCGGCAAGAGCACCTACCAGGGACACCACCGCGAGATGGTCGAGCGCTCACTCATCACACTCAAGGCCCTAACCTATGCTCCCACCGGCGGAATCGTCGCCGCCCCAACAACCTCCCTCCCCGAGGACATCGGCGGCGTGCGCAACTGGGATTACCGCTACTGCTGGCTTCGCGACTCCACGTTCACCCTGCTCGTGTTGATGAACAGCGGCTACCACGACGAGGCCCGGGACTGGATGAACTGGCTTCGCCAGACCGTTGCCGGCAATCCCGACCAGGCGCAGATCATGTACGGAGTTGCAGGCGAGCGGCTCCTTGCCGAATGGGAAATCGATGCGCTCCCCGGATACGAGAACTCCCGCCCGGTGCGCATCGGCAACGCGGCGGCGGGCCAGGTACAACTCGATACCTACGGGGAACTACTCGATACTTTCTTCTGGACATATCGCTCCTTGACGCGTGAGGTCCGCGCTGCTGAATTTGCCCTCCTGCGGGCCATGGTGAAGCATCTGGAAAGCATCTGGCAATTGCCGGATGAAGGTATCTGGGAGGTGCGGGGCGGCCCGAAGCACTTCACCTATTCCAAGGTGATGGCGTGGGTGGCCTTCGACCGGGCGATCAGGATTGCCGAGAAGTGCGGATTCCAGGCTCCCATAAGGCGCTGGAAAAAGACGCGGGATGCTATTCATCGGCAGGTTTGCGAAAAGGGCTTCAGCAAGCGGTTGAACAGCTTCGTGCAGCACTACGGGGCAAAGCATCTTGATGCCTCCGCGCTGCTGCTGGCCGTCGTCGGCTTTCTGCCGCCGGACGA
>JAFAKX010000101.1 GCA_019234945.1 Silvibacterium sp. | reverse complement strand
AATGTGTCCGGAAAGAATACCCATGACGCCCGCTTGGTCGCCGCGATGATTGTGCATGGGGTGAGCGCAATCCTGACATTTAATGCGCAGGACTTCGTCCGTTATCCGATTTCGGTTCTTCATCCGCAAGATGTTCGTTGAGGGATGGGCCTGTGAACGCGAGCCATGTGTTATTTCTTCTCGCGTGCCTTCAACAACTTCTTCCGTGCCGCAATCAGCTTTTTCTGCTCCTTGGCAGGCATGGTGAGTACGTCCTTCGTGCGCTTCGGCAGCTTGTTGTAGACGACGCTGTGGGCGTTGCGAAGTTGCTCCTTCAACTCGTTCGAGGAGAATACGCTGTAACGCTCGATCGCGACCCAGAAAATTCGCGCCATGTAGGGGGCTGGAAATACGCCTTCGACTTCAAGCAACTCCGCGTAGCGTTCCGGGCCGGCTGCGAAAGACAGCACACCATGGCTGTCCTTGCTGAGGTTGGCCAGGGCGAACATCTTGCCGCCGATGGCCTTGTCTCCTACCCAGAAGACCAGGTTGTCGCCCCACTGCATCGTTTCCGCGACATGAGGCAAGGTCAGAAGCCACGCGCGCAGCGGTTCGATGTCCATCTGACGAGCTTCAGGGCCGTGAGGCGAACTCGCTCCGGTGTCGGCTGTAGGAGAAGTAGATAACCAGCCCGACCGCCAGCCACATGAAGAAGCGGATCCAGGTAATGATCGGCAATCCCGCCATCAGCAGCACGCAGAACCCGATGCTCAATAGAGGAAACAACGGACCGCCAGGGCAGCGGAAGCCGCGATGCCGGTCCGGGTCCTTGTAGCGAAGGATGAGTACGCCGGCCGAGACGAGCACGAACGCGAACAGCGTGCCGATGTTCGAGAGATCTGAGAAGGTTCCGATATCGAGCAACCCGGCTGGAAGGCCGACCACGAAACCCGCAACCCAGGTCGCAACTGCGGGAGTCCGGAATCGCGGATGCACCTTCGCGAATACCGATGGCAGCAGCCGGTCGCGCGACATCGCAAACCACACTCGCGCCTGTCCGATCTGGAAGACCAGGATCGACGAGATCATACCCAGCATCGCCCCGATGATAATGGCGAGGCGCGTCCAGTTCAGCGCAGCGCCAGGATGCTGGAGATAGACCTTCTTCAGTGTATTGACTACGGGGGCGGCGTCGTCGACCAGCGCTGTCCACTTGATCAGCCCCGTCAGGATGACAGCCACCCCGATGTAGAGCAGAGTGCAGATGACAAGCGTTGCAATAATGCCGATCGGCACGTCACGCTGCGGGTTCTTGCACTCTTCGGCCGCGGTGGAGACGGAATCGAATCCGATGTAGGTGAAGAAAATGATCGATCCGCCCGTGAGCACGCCCGACCAGCCGTTCGGGTAAAAGGGCTTCCAGTTATCGGGGTGGACGTAGTGCGCGCCGACAGCGATGAACAGCAGGATGGCCGCGATCTTCAGCAGCACCATGACGTTGTTGGTCTCGGCCGATTCGCGAATGCCGCGGACCAGGATCACGGTGAGGATCATGACGATGAGGAACGCCGGGATATTGAACCCGAAGTGCCAACCTGAGGGATAAAGCATATTCCCCTGCAGATCGGTGAGTCCCGAGGGGAGATAGGCCGGCGAGATCCATCGCAGGTGGGGATGAATGCCGAACCAATCGAGCAGCGCGACGGCATGGCCTGCAAATCCCACCGAAACGGCCATGTTTGAAAAGGCGTATTCAAGGATCAGGTCCCAGCCGATGATCCACGCGACGATCTCGCCGAGAGTGGCGTAAGTGTAGGTATAGGCCGAGCCCGCGATGGGAATCATCGACGCCAGTTCGGCATAGCAAAGCCCGGTGAACGCGCACACAATCGCCACCAGCACGAGCGAAAGCGCCAGCGCAGGTCCGCCGCCGGGCCGGCCGGCCAGCGCCGTGTGATGGACCAGGTAATCGAGAACCGGAGTGTTGAGGATCGACGAGGTATCGAACTTCTCGCCTGCGATCGCGGTGCCGACTACAGTGAAAATCCCCGAGCCGATCACGGCGCCGATGCCGAGCGAAGTAAGAGACACCGGGCCGAGGGTCTTCTTGAGTCGTGTCTCGGGGTTCTCGGAGTCGGCAATGAGCTTGTCGATGGATTTACAGCACAAGGCCTGTGGCTTTGTATGTTCCAACGGCAGAGTGCGGCTCTTCGAGGGCATTGTGAGGGGAGTGTATCCGGAATGAGGCCCGCTCCGCGAGAGAAATCCTCGCCGAGCGGGTCCGGAAGCCTGCGTTTACTTGCGCTTGCTCTGGCCGCGCGCCAACTGCTTGACCTTGCGCTTGTTCGACCCGCGCGGGGTGGTGCGGGGCGCTTTGGGAGCGGCCTTTTTGCGAGCCGTACGCTTGATCTTCTTGCGTTCTGTTCTGTCGGTAACTGCTTTGGTGTTTGCCATTCAAATCCTTATCTAAGCGGAGGCGAACGGCATTACAGCCGCTCCAGCTGGGCAAATTTTTCCACCAGCTTTTTTACTCCGAACTTTGAAAATTGTACCGTAACCTTCGCGTCCTCTCCGTCACCCTCGCGCCGGAAGACTACGCCCTCTCCATACTTTGGATGGCGCACACGCTGCCCGCTCTTAAGGCCGGTCTTGCCGGTGGGCTCGGGAATGTCGAGCTTTGGACGCGACTGCGGAACCTGTCCGCCGCGCTGTGAGAAGAATTGTGCGATGTTATCGAGCGAATTGCCGGGCTTCGCAGGGCGCTGTGCATTGCGTCGTGGCGCAGCCTTGGGCCGGACGCTCTGGTCTTCGTCCTCGTAGCTGTAATGCCGAACAGGAGATTCGTCAAAGCCGCCGCGCTCCCGACGCGATGCTCCGTATCCGCCATATCGTTCATAGCTGGTGCCAGAGTTGTACCAGGTGCTCGTCGGGCGGCCTGCGCCGGAAAGATCCTCGATCAGATGCGTCGGTATCTCTTCGAGGAAGCGCGAGGGCAGGCTGGTGTCGGGCATGTCGTTGCCGTATCGGCGGCGATACCGCGCCCGTGTGACGATGAGCGTGTCCATGGCGCGCGTGAGCCCCACGTAGCAGAGGCGACGCTCCTCTTCCATCTGGTCGGGCTCGTTGAGCGTACGAGAGAGCGGGAAGAGGCCCTCTTCGAGCCCGGCGAGAATGACCAGCGGAAACTCAAGCCCCTTGGCCGAGTGCAGCGTCATCAGCGTCACCCGCGAATCGGCCTTGTACTGATCGGTGTCGCTGACCAGCGCGGCGTGATCGAGAAATTCCGCCAGCGTCTCCCCGCGCTCCTCGGCGTCCTGCGCGGCATTGGCGAGTTCCTTGAGGTTTTCAATCCGCGAGAAGGCTTCCGGCGTGCCTTCTTCTTCAAGCGAGCGGATATAACCCGTGCGGTCGATCAAAAACTTAATCAGCTCAGGCAGCGTGGCGGCGTCTCCGGGCTTGCGGAAGGCCGGTTTCTCCAGTTCCTGTTCGGCTGCCCGCTGCGGCGCGGCATGAGGAACAGGCGGCTCGTCCTCAAATGGATTGAACGCAGCTGCGTCGAGCGGGACATCGCCAACGCGATCCTGGTCCTGCTCTTCGTTGGCGTCCTGCTCGTTCGCGAAGGCCAGGGTATGCTGCGCCTGGTCGCCAAAATCAAATGCTGTGTCGGCATCTTCTTCAGGCTCTGCGCCTGACATATCGAAGCTGGTGTCGGCGTCCGGAGCGACATCCGCCGCGAGCTTCTCAGCGAATCCTGGCGCAAGCATCGCGCGCGCATCTTCGATAATCCGCCGGAAGCTGTCGAGCGCGATCAGGGCTCTGGAGGGTAGCAGCCGCTCCTGCAGCGCGCGGCCGATGGCGTCCCAGGTGCTGATGCCGGTTTCAATCGCCAGCCGCTCCAGGGTATCGAGCGTCGTTTTGCCGATTCCGCGCGCCGGCGTGTTGATCACGCGCTGCAGAGCGATCGAGTCATTTGGGTTCTGAACCAGCTTAAGGTAGCTGAGCATGTCCTTGATCTCCGCACGCTCGTAGAACGAAAACCCGCCGACCATCGTGTAGCTGATTCCATAGCGGCGCATCGCCTCTTCAATCAGCCGCGACTGCGAGTTGGTGCGGTAGAGCACGGCCGCGCGCGGTTGCTCGGCTTCGGCCTTGCGCAGATACTTCTGGATCGTATCGGCGATATACAGCGCCTCGTTTTCGCCATCAGGAGCCTCGTAGTAGCCGATCAGCGAGCCGCCCTGGCGCGACGTCCAGAGATGCTTACCCTTGCGCTGCGCGTTCCGCGAAACGACGGCCGAAGCGGCTTCAAGAATCACCTGCGTCGAGCGGTAATTCTGTTCGAGGCGGATCGTCCGTGCGCCCGGGAAGTCGCGCTCAAACTCCAGAATGTTGCGGATATCGGCGCCGCGCCACGAGTAGATGCTCTGGTCCTCATCGCCCACGACGCAGACGTTCTGCTCTTCGCCGGCCAGCAGCTTCATGAGCTCATACTGCGGACGGTTGGTGTCCTGGTATTCGTCGATCAGCAGATACCGATAGCGCCGGTTGTACCGCTCGCGCACCTCGCCCGACGACTTAAGCAGGCGCACGGCCTCGAGCAGTAGATCGTCGAAGTCGAGCGCGTTAGCCTTGCGCAGCTCCTTCTTATAGGAGTCGTAGATGTGGGCGATGCGCTCGCTCATCGGGTCCGAGGAGTTGAGGTAATACTCCTGCGGATCGATCATGTGGTTCTTGGCCCAGGAAATCTTCGAAAGAACGACGCGCGGCGTGAGCTGCTTGTCGTCGAGGCTCATGCGCCGCATGGCGGCTTTGACCACCGCCTGCTGGTCGGCCTCGTCGTAGATGGCGAAGCTCTTTGTCAGCCCTTCGTTGCCGACGCGCAGCGCTTCGATATCGCGCCGCAGCATGCGCACACAGAAGGAGTGAAATGTCGCTACGACCGGCTTGGCCAGGCTGGCGTGCCCGATGAGCTTCTCGACGCGCTCGGCCATCTCTCCCGCGGCCTTGTTGGTGAAGGTCACGGCCAGGATCGAGTCCGGCGCTACGCCCCGCTGCTCGATCAGATACGCGATGCGGTGCGTGATGACGCGGGTCTTGCCCGAGCCTGCCCCGGCGAGAATCAGCACCGGGCCATCAACGGCCTCTACGGCTTCACGTTGCTGGGGATTGAGTTTGTCGAGTAGATGCTGCAATGGGAGGTCCGGATAGAAAGAACACTACGTCTATTCTACCGCCCTGAACTGAGCAGCGAATTTCACTCGCTAGAGGTCTTTTGGCGAGCCTTGCGCGGCCCGGATCTAAGCTCAGAACGGCGCCATCTCTCCAGCACTGCGTCTCCGATCGCGCGCTCCATGTCTTCAATCGAGACAGGCTTCTTTGGCTTCGGGACGATGCCCTTCAGGTCCTTGACGCTGACGGTCTTCTTCATGCATTACAGAATATCGTGACATCCTCGCTAAACTTGAATTTGATGCAGCCCGCTAAATCCGTCGCCGTCTTCTGCGCCTCCGCGCCGGGCGCTAAGCCGCTGTACCTCGAAACAGCGCGCGACCTCGGCCGACGGATCGCCGAGCGCAACTTCGGCCTCGTCTACGGAGGCGCCTCGGTCGGCACGATGGGCGCGCTCGCCGATGCGGCGCTGGCTGCAGAAGGCAAGGTAGTCGGCGTGATCCCCGGCGTGATTATCGACCTCGAGATCGCCCACCCCGGCCTGACGGAACTACACATTGTCGGCACGATGCATGAGCGCAAGGCACTGATGGCAGAGCGTGCCGACGCATTCATCGCATTGCCGGGTGGCTACGGCACGCTCGACGAGTTCATCGAGATTGTGACCTGGGCGCAACTGCGCATCCACGCGAAGCCATGCGTCATGGTGAATGTCGGCGGCTACTACGATCCGCTGCTGGCGTTTTTCGATCGCGCGGTGAAGGACGGACTCATCAAACCGGAAAATCGCAATCTCGTACAGATAGCGTGTAGCGCGTCCGAGGCATTGGAGATCATCGAGCGCGAGTGGAGCCGGCGCGCGGAGGTTCCAGCGCACGATGCGAAGATGGATGAGCTGGTGAAGTGAGGCGCGCCTTCTGGGCGAGTCGCAGCCCTACTCAGACTTGGCCCGGCACTCCTCACACCCACAGTGCCGCCTCAGGTAATCCCACGAATAGATGCCACTCTTGTGGCCGTCATTCCACTCGAAGCTGAGCGCGTAGCGGCCAACCGGAGCCACCACATTCGGGCGTGGCGGAGCCTGGTACATCGGCAGCAGAATCTGTGGCTGCGGCTTCGGTTCGCCCGGCTTCCGGCCGGACTTCTCGCGCTCGTCGTGACAGGTCGCGCAGGGGCAGGCCTGGCGCAGCCATGCGAAGCTCCATGAGCTGTGGTGGCCGTCTTTCCAGTCGATCTCAAGGCCTGTGCCCTCGGTTTTGTGGACGCGCACCTTCACCGGCTCCTTCGCGTCTCGCGGGAGCTCGCGGTTTGTCTCGTCTTCGCGCCGCGCCTGCTCGGCGCTGACCAGCCGGATGCCTTCGTGACTCATACCCTCTATATTTTCGCAGAAGCGGCACGTCTCCGCCGGTCGTAATGGATCTTCAGGACGAGAATAGCGAGCGACAGGACCACTGAGAGTGCGTTGGCGACAATCACAGGCAAAGAGCCGATGAAAATCCCGTACAGCAGCCACAGAGACACGCCCAACGAATAGACCAGGAACATTGTTAGCGAGATCTCATGCGCGCTCTTGAGCCGGTAGACGCGAATGAGCTGCGGTAGAAACGAAATCGTTGTGCAGATGGCGGCGATGTAGCCGACTAGATTGATTTCTCAGGGCAGGAACGCATGCGGATGCATCAGAGCGAGCTCCGGCGGGTGAAGAAGTAGATTGCGATCGCAAAGCCCAGCGCGATGATGAACGGCCGCAGGACGCGGTCACTGATGCGCCGCGCATTGCGCGCGCCTGCGTATCCACCAATGGCGCAGGCGATCATCATGTACCAGCAGAAACGCCACGCGACAGCTCCATGGACGATGAAGGCGACGACGGCGATGCCATTCGCCATCGTAGTAATGACGACCTTGAGCGCGTTCATCTCCGCCAGGCGCTCGACACCGCAAAAGGCCAGCGCCGTCATGGTGAGCAGACCGGCTCCGGCGCCGAAGTATCCGATGTAGTAACAAATGCAAAGAAGCAATCCGAGCAGCGGAATGAGCGCGACGTGCTCGGGGGCGTTCCCGTGCCGTTCGATGCGCCGCCTGATGGCGCGCGAGACCGGACCGCTGAAAGCGAAGCTCGTGGCTCCGAGCAGAAACAGATAGGGCACGAGCCGCAGGAATGACTTCTGGCTGTTGTGCAACAGCGTCCAGGCCCCGGCGTAGCCTCCCAGAAGCGCGATCAGCGCGACCGGGATCACCAGGCCCATATGTTTGCGCAGTTCTTCCCGATATCCGGCGATCGAGGTGAACTGCCCCGGCCACAGCGCAACGGTTCCAGTCGCGTTGGCTTCGATGGGCAGCAGGCCGGCCTTGAGCAGCGACGGAAAGGCGATGAATCCGCCTCCTCCGGCGATGGAGTTCACCAGGCCGCCTAGGAACGCAGCGAAGCTAAGAAGTGCATCGCGGGCGATGGAATTTTGAGGGAATGCGAGGACGAGCACCGTCTTATTGTAGATGGGCTACCAAGGCGCAACTGCGCTGAGTGCTTCACACCCGGATCTCCGGCGTCGCTGCGAGAAGGTCTCGCGTGTAGGCCTCGCGGGGCGCATGGCAGATCTCGAGGCTCGGCCCGCTCTCGATAAGGCGTCCGCGGCAAAGCACAGCGATGTTCGTTGCGAGATAACGCACCAGCGGCATCGAGTGTGAAATGAAGAGATATGTCAGCGAGAACTCGCGTTGCAGATCGCGCAGCAGATTCACAATCTGCGCACCCACGCTCACGTCGAGCGCCGATACCGGCTCATCGAGCACGATCAGCTCCGGGCGCAGCGCGAGAGCGCGGGCGATGTTGATGCGCTGGCGCTGGCCTCCGGAGAACTCATGCGGGTAACGGGCAAGCGTCGAATCATCGAGGCCGACGGCGCGCAACAACTCTGAAACGCGCGGTGCGAGATCCGCTCGCGGACAAACGCGGTGGATTACCAGCGGCTCGCCGACGATGTCGCGGACGCGCATCCGTGGATTGAGCGCAGCGAATGGATCCTGGAAGACAACCTGCATCCGCCGGCGCATCGGGCGCAGCCGCCGCTGCGGCACACCGGTGACAGGCTGGCCGTCGAAGGTTACGCTACCGCTCGTCGGCTCGATCAACCCCAACACCATCCGGGCAACGGTCGATTTTCCTGAGCCCGATTCGCCAACCAGGCCGAGTGTCTCTCCGCGCTCGATGGAAAACGACACGTTGTCGACGGCAAGTGCGCCGGAGTCATAGCTCTTCGTTAGAGCTCGGGCTTCGAGCATGGGCATGAGTCAAAGTTACCAGTTGTCAGTTCTTGGTCCTCAGTTCTTGTCTAGGACGACGCACAAAAAGTGGGGACCAACAACTGACAACTAAGAACCGGCTTCCAGCTTCGGATGCAGCTTCTGAAACCCTGTCGCGTCCTGGTACGCCTTCGCGAAAGCACAGAGCTTCGCGTCCTGGTAGTGTCCGCCGAGGAACGTAATGCTGACAGGGGTGCCGGGCCCGCCGATCTGGTCATCGTCGCCGGTGTCCACTTCAGGGGGAGCAGGCGCATCCGGCCCGCGCATGCCGTTCGGAATGATGACAGCCGGGTGTCCGGTCAGGTTCGTCGCGACAAGCTGCTCACTGTTCGTGGAAGCGACAATAACATCGACCTGCGTGAACAGCTCCGACAATTGCCGGATCGCCAGCGTTCGCGCGCGGTTCGCTTGCACGTACTCCACAGCCGGATAAAAGCGGGCGATGCGAAAGGCGTTCGGCCAGTCTTCGACGCCCTGCTCGGTGAGCAGCTTGTCGCGGCCGGTCATCGTCAAGTCATCAAAGGCAGCGGCGGCTTCGGCGGTGAGCAGCGCCGTCATCGCGCCGTAGGGCAGATCTGGCAGCTTGACCGAAATGAGATTCACGCCCATGGCGCGCAGTTTGTCGAGCGCGGCCAGATCGTACTTGCGGTCGTAGGCGCGGCGCTCGCGATAGGCGGCCATTTCGCGCTCGTGCTTCTCTCGTTTCTTCTTTTCTTCTTCAGTAGCGGGTGCAGCCTGCTTTTCAGTTTGCGCACGAGGCTTGTCGGGCTCGAACTCGGTCGCGACGTAGCCCACGCGCAGCGTCCTCCAGTCGAAGTTCGCATCCCAGTTGAAGGCGGCATTGCGCGTGGCAAGGTCCTTGCCGTCGGGACCGTAGATCGACGTCATCACGATCGCGCAGTCTTCGACAGCACGGCAGATGGGGCCGAGCTTATCCATCGTCCAGCTCAGCGCCATGGCTCCGGTTCGCGGCACAAATCCAAAGGTGGGGCGCAGGCCGGTGCAGCCGCAGCGTGTTGAAGGCGACGAAATGGAGCCCAGAGTCTCCGATCCGATGGCGAAGGCAACGCAGCCGGCTGCGGTAGCGGAGGCCGAGCCCGCCGACGAGCCGCTCGAGCCCTGCTTCGGATTCCACGGATTCCGCGTGCGTCCCGCGAACCACTTGTCGCCCATGGCGAGCGCTCCAAGCGTTGTTTTGGCAATGAGCATGGCTCCGGCGGCGTCGAGGCGCTGAACTACAGTAGCGTCTGCATCGATGGTCTGCTTTTCGAATCCGCCCGCGCCCCAAGTCGTTGGATAGCCCTTCACTCCGAGCAGGTCTTTCGCGCCCCAGGGCAGCCCGTGCAGCGGACCGCGATACTTGCCGGCAGCAATCTCACGGTCAGCCTCACGGGCCTGCGCGAGAGCGCGGTCTTCAGTGATGGTGATGGCGAAATGCAGCACAGGATCGTACTTTCTAAGCCGCGCGATGTACATCTGCGTCAGATCGAGCGATGAGACTTTTCTGCGGTGAACGAGGTCAGCAAGCTCGGGGATGGTCGCAAAGGCAAGGTCTTCGAGATTTGAAGGCATGGTCGCGACAGCGGTACTGTAAACCGGCTCGCACCTCTCCGTGTTGACCGCCGCTCCAGGCGGCAGCGGATCGAAGATATACGCCGGTGGCACATCGTTCGGCAGGTTCAGCTTGCGGATGGCAGCGTATCCCGAGCGCTGTTCGTTGAGGCCATCGAGCATCATCTGCTTCTGATCGGCCGCGATGGTGACGCCGGAGAGCGCGGCTGCCTGGTCGATCATCTCCGGCGTGATCTTGGGCAGGCTCTTCTCTGCAGCTGTGCCATCGGATCGAGCCTGCGCGGCACCCGCCTGCACGGATCCCGCCTGCACGGATAAGGTGTAGAGGGCTCCCGGAAACAGCGTGGAAGCCAGGCCGAAGCGGCCGGAAATGGCAAGAAAGGCGCGACGATCGAGTGGCATTCGAAAGTGCAGTATACCTGCGCGAACAAGGAAGCGGGCTGTCGTCTGTTCGCCGCTTCAAAAGATCAGCTTTCGTTCGGTCTTGTGCATCTTGTGCAGTAGGAGTCCTTTCACGACTCGCCTTCAGGAGGAGAGCAAGATGAGTCACATTGACCGGCGACGATTCAACGCAATACTTGCAGGACTCGGCCTCGCGTCGGCTGGCTCGGCATTTGGCCGCAGCGGCCCGATGGGAGAGCCGGAAATTCTCCAGCTCTCCCGCAACGGCTGGATGCCCAATAACGAGCATCTCCCGGTCCTGCTCTACAGAGGTGCAATTCCCACTTCAGGCGAGGACCCGGCGTCGCGGTTCGAGGCGATCTTCACGCAGAACGGCTGGCCGCCGCAGTGGCGCAACGGCGTGTACGACTTCCACCACTATCACTCGACTGCGCATGAAGTGCTGGGATTCGCCGGAGGGCAGGCACGAATCATGCTTGGTGGCGAGAATGGACACGAAATCACGGTGCATGCTGGCGATATCGCTGTGCTGCCAACGGGGACCGGGCATTGCAGATTGAGCGCGAGCGACGATTTTCTGGTCGTCGGCGCCTACCCGCCAGCGCAGCACTGGGACATCTGCCGCAGCGCACCCGACGACAACGCGATCCGCAGGATGGCATCGCTGCCGTTTCCTGAGTCCGACCCGGTGAGCGGCCGAGGCGGTGCGCTGGCGAGGTTGTGGACCCGCAGCTAATGTAAAGTTCGATGGAGCCAGCGCCAACTACTTCTTTCAGAGAATGACGAAAAGGGCGGCTGTGGCCGCCCTTCGTGTTTGTTTGTGAGATTGATCAGATATCCAGGTTCTTCACATCGAGCGCGTTCGCTTCGATGAAGTTACGGCGCGCTTCGACATCCTCGCCCATCAGCGTGGTAAAGATGGTCTCAGTCTCGGCCAGGTCTTCGAGCTTGACGGAAAGCAGAGTGCGCTTTTCAGGGTCCATCGTGGTTTCCCACAACTGCTTATCGCTCATCTCGCCCAGCCCCTTGTAGCGCTGCACCTGGTACTCGCGGCGGCCCTGTTCGATCACATGATCGAACAGCTCACGCGGCGTCTGCTTCTCGACCGGCTCCTGCGGAGCGCGCGCGGGGCGCTTAGGCGCAGCTTTGGCGCTCTCAGCCTCGGCGGTAGCTTCGCTCTCGGTCTCTTCCGGTTCAGCCGCAGAAGCCGACTTCGACGGATATTCGATCAGGTAAGGCGGCTCGAGCTGCTCCTTGATCTGTGCGTACTTCGACGTCATCTGCCGATACTCGGGTGTCGAGGCGAGCGTCCAGTCGATGTGCCGCTCGGCTCCCTGCGCGTCGGTAAAGGCGAGCGACCAGGTTTGGTGTTCCTCGTCGAACAGGGGCTCAGAGAGCGCCTTGAACTGATACTTCTTCTGGATCTTTTCGAGTTCCTTGTGCAGGCCCTTGAGCTTCGCCGGCGCCGTGCCGTTCGGCCCTTCGAAGTCGTTGCGGCGCACCAGTTCCGACTTGGCAAGCAGTGCGGTCACTTCCTCGTTGCGCAGGCGCTTGTCGACCTTCTCGAAGAACCCGAGATACTCGTTCAGCTGCCCCATGAATTTCGTCAGCGCAGCGCCCTCGAGCTTGCTCGCGTTCTCTCCATAGCGAACAATCATGCCGTCGGAGGCGCGCTTGACCATGACCTTGACGAACTCGCGGTCGTCCTTGATGTACTGCTCGAACTTGCCCTTCTTGACCTTGTAAAGCGGCGGCTGCGCGATATAAACATTGCCGCGCTTGATCAGCTCGTTCATGTGTCGGAAGAAGAACGTCAGCAGCAGCGTGCGGATGTGCGAGCCGTCCACGTCGGCGTCGGTCATCAGGATGATCTTGCCGTAGCGCAGCTTGGCGGAGTCGAAGTCATCCTTGCCGATGCCCGTGCCCAGTGCCGTGATCATGGCGCGAATTTCCTCATGGCCGAGCATCTTGTCGTAACGAGCCTTCTCGACGTTGAGGATCTTGCCCTTGAGCGGCAGAATCGCCTGGAAGCGCCGGTCGCGGCCCTGCTTCGCGGTTCCGCCTGCGGATTCACCCTCGACGAGGTAGAGCTCGCAGCGATCCGGATCGCGCTCACTGCAGTCGGCAAGCTTGCCCGGCAGACCGCCGCCGTCGAGTGCCCCCTTGCGCCGCGTCAGGTCGCGTGCCTTGCGCGCGGCCTCGCGGGCGCGAGCGGCTTCGATGGCCTTGTTGATGATGCGCTTCGCGGTTGGCGGATTCTGCTCGAGGAACATGCCGAGCTTTTCATTGACCAGCGCCTGCACGATGCCGGCAATATCGGAGTTCAGCTTGCCCTTCGTCTGGCCTTCAAACTGCGGCTGCGAGAGCTTCACGCTGATAACGGCAACCAGGCCCTCGCGCACGTCGTCTCCGGAGAGGTTCTCCTTCACATCCTTGAACAGCCCGAGTTGCTGCCCCGCCCAGTTGATGGTGCGGGTCAGAGCCGTTTTGAAGCCCGAAAGATGCGTACCGCCGTCGACGGTGTTGATGTTGTTCGCGAAGCAGAACACCGTCTCCGAGTAGCTGTCGTTGTACTGGACGGCGATCTCCATCTCGACGCCCTCGCGCGTGCCTTCCATCACGATCGGCTTGTCGTGCAGCACCTGCTTGCCGCGATTCAGGTGACGGATGAATTCCGCAATGCCGCCGGCATACTTGAAGACCGCGCTCTTGGGCTGGCCGGTCTTCGGATCCGTCGTGCGCTCGTCGGTGAGCGTGATCTCGAGGCCCTTGTTCAGAAACGCAAGCTCGCGCAGACGCTGGGCCAGCGTGTCGTAGTT
This sequence comes from Silvibacterium sp., assembly GCA_019234945.1. Taxonomy (GTDB): domain Bacteria; phylum Acidobacteriota; class Terriglobia; order Terriglobales; family Acidobacteriaceae; genus Silvibacterium. The sequence goes on along the minus strand of JAFAKX010000101.1, from coordinate 3,569 downwards.
GTATTCCGTGACCGTGAAGATCGTCTTGTCGGGCAGGAAGTGCACCTTGGTCCCGCGGCGCTTTGTGGTGCCGGTCCGCCGCAGCTTCGAAGTGGGGATGCCTCGCGCATAGTCCTGCTCGTAAGTATGATCGTCGCGCCAGATCTCGACATTCAGACTCTCGCTGAGCGCGTTCACGCAGGAGACGCCGACACCGTGCAGGCCTCCCGAGACCTTGTAGGTCGACGAATCGAACTTGCCGCCGGCGTGAAGCTTGGTGAGCACCACCTGGACCGCCGGCATCTTCTCGCCGTTATCCAGCGTCATCTCGTCGACAGGAATGCCGCGGCCGTCATCGGTTACGGTGATGGAGTTGTCGTCGTGGATCGAGACTTCAATCTTGCTCGCATAGCCAGCGAGAGCTTCGTCCACCGAGTTGTCCACAACCTCGTAGACGAGGTGGTGAAGCCCCATCTCACCGGTTGAGCCGATATACATGGCCGGGCGCAAGCGGACGGCTTCCAAGCCCTCGAGGACCTTGATGTTATCGCCGGTATAGCTGCCGTTCGATTTGCCGTTCTGGGGAATGCCGCCCTCGGGGAGGGTTGCGGCTGCCGTAGATTCTAGCTCTTTAACTGGCATGGAACTCCGGTGGGCGGAAACCCCTTCGGAGCGCTCCGGAACCGGATGGTTCCTCGGGAATAAAAGCTTGAAAGCGAAAGGGTTTCAGCTCTTTTAACTTACTTTGATTATAACATGCGGCGGGGTCTTTCCCCGGCGGACGAAACTCAGGTGGAAGGCGCAGTATCCGGAAGGGAACATGTTACCGAGGTGCGGACTCTATGACGTCGGTAACAGGACTGTTTAGTATTCTCTATAGTAGTTGAAAACCTTAGACTTACAGCCTGCCACGAGTATACTAGGAACACTTGGAATTTGCCGGAAAATCTGAAATAAATTTCTTTGAGGTTACCAGTTATGAAACTCGTCGTTCGCGCATCCATTCTTTGCTTCGCCGCCGCTGGCATTTTTGCCGGAATCGCCACCAATCATTCCGCTAAGGCGCAGACCGTTACCGTCAGCCGTCTGGCTGTGACCGCCGCCATGCCGGCCCCGGTGTGCGAGCCCGGACAGCCCTGCAAAATGCACGGCCAGTGATTCGTCTCCCGAGGGAGAGGGTGACAAGGTGCTGATTACTTTCGGCACAAAGAGTAACACCAAGGTTGTATGGGGCTAAGTCAACGGATGCATTGAGATGTTCTCCGAATCCAGCTATCCTCGTAGCTGGACTGGAAGACCGTCTATGCAATCTGTAGCTGTTCCCATGAATGTTCTGGAATTCGCTGAGCCGATCCTGATCTGGCTTGCTCTGATCTTCTTTCTGAAGTCCGGCAGGTCGAAGCGCTTTCCGGCGATGACAACCTACCTTGGCGTGCGCGCCGCGTCGGCTGGGATCCTGGAAATCATTCTCAATCTTGACCGCTTCACGCGGATCAGTGAAACCCTGCAGTATTCGGTTTACTTTTATACCTACTGGACCTTCTATACCGTCAGCGCGGTCGCAATCTTCTTTGTGATACGAGAAGTGTTCTGCCACGTCACTGAACCAGTACCCGGCATCCGGCGCTTTGGTTTGCTCGCCTTCAACTGGGTGGCCCTCATTTCCGGATTTATTTCCGTCAGCTCGGTGCTGCCTCTCAAGGGTGTGGGCGCTGGACTGATGTCAATCGGCTTTCAGGTGATGCGGTGCGTCAGCATCCTCGAGCTTTGCCTGCTCGCATTCCTGGCACTCTTCATCCATAGCCTGGGCCGCTCCTACCGCAGCACGGCCTTCGGAATTGCGCTCGGCTTCGGACTGCAGGCTGGCATGGAGCTGATTCTTTCGCTCTTCGCCGCGCCGAGCACCGGCCTGAACGTGAGCGTGAATCTCGCGCTGCAGTCCGTCATCACAATTGTGCTCGGTAGCTGGATCGCCTACTTTGTGTTGCCCGAGCCGCAGACGGAGCGCGAAGCCATCACGCTGCCTGTCTCCTCGCCGCTCATCCGCTGGAACGAGATCGCCACCGCGCTTGGCCACAGCACGCCGCACGTTGCGGTCGGTCAATCGGGAGCAACTTTTCTCCAGGATGTCGAGCAGGTTGTCGACAAAGTCCTGACAAAGAACTCGATCAGCGTAAGCAGCTAGTTGGAAATCAACCGAATAGAAAGCCCCGAGCGAATCGGGGCTTTTTCATTAAGCCGCCACTTCAGGCAGCAGCGGAAGATTGGCTTCGTGCGCGCTTCCAGATCTCATCATCGTTGAGCGAGGTCTCGATGAACTCAATGGGTATCCCGCCGTCTTCAATGATCGCTACGCGAAAACCTTCGATTGGCTCGTACGGGGCAAGCAAAAGCCTGTGACCCTCGAGCGCTATCGCCAGGTCGCTCACCTTGAAGGCTGCATGGGGCACGCTTCGAATGAGCGGATCCAGAGCGCTGTCCGCCTCGAAGCGATGCCATTGGACGCGCATAAGGCCGCAGCTGCTGTCGCTGGTGTACATGCCGAAACTGGCGTTGTAGCGTTCGTCGGGCCTGATCTCCGGCGTCGGGATTCCCAGATGGTGGAAGACGTATTGGACACCGTTGCGCGTGAACATGACGCTCACCTGCCTTCGCGAGATCCCAAGTAAGAAAAATCCCGGCACCAGGCCGGGATTCATTTGACGGGTATTGCCGAAACTTACTCCGCAGATGCGGCGACTGGCTCGACAACGACAAAACGTCCCGAGCGTCCGCGATCGACAAACTTGACCCGGCCATCGATTTTCGCGAACAGCGTGTCGTCGCTGCCGCGGCCAACATTGAGGCCGGGCTTGAGCGGGGTTCCGCGCTGCCGCACGATGATGGACCCGCCGGTGACCAGCTGGCCGCCGAACGCCTTCACGCCGAGCCGCTGCGCATTCGAATCGCGGCCGTTTTTCGAGCTTCCAAGACCTTTTTTGTGTGCCATTGCTTCAATCCTTTGTGGCGGCCAACGGGACCGCGGTGAATCTACTTCTGAGCCGTGAAGGAATTTCCGTCGACCTCAATCGAGTCGATGCGGACCTGCGTGAAGTCCTGCCGATGGCCGTGCAGCTTCTTGTACTGCTTCTTCCGCTTATAGTGGAAGACTAGGATCTTATCGCCGCGGCCTTCACCCATCACAGTGCCGAGAACGCGAAGCGACGAGGCATTCGCCAGCGCGTCATTCTCCGAATTGTTTGTGCCGGAGACACCAAGCACATCGCTGAACTCGATGGCGCTGTCCTTGCCAGCCGGAACCTTCTCAATCTTCACAACGTCGCCCGGGGCGACACGATATTGCTTCCCACCGGTACGAATGACCGCGTACATACTTCCTCCGGCGTCCGCTCCGGCGGACGCGAATCTTCATTGCAGGCTGGGCGGATACATGCTCGCTCTGACTGCGGCGCGCCCGGAATGAATTCCACAGCGCCTTCTGCTTCCTGCGGTCCGGTTTCGCGAACCCCTGCAGGAGAGAGCGATCGACAGAATCGCCAAACCATTTAAGTTTACCGGGAGACGCCGTCACGGTCAATGATTTCAGTCCC
>JAFAKX010000029.1 GCA_019234945.1 Silvibacterium sp. | reverse complement strand
GGAGATGAGGGGACAAGGAGGCATGTCGCGATTTCTGAGCTACAACCCGGAGCAGGTATTTCTGCTTCCGCCGAATGTGGAGCAGGTGTTGGGTAGGGAGCATCTTTGCTTTTTCGTGCATGAGGTGATCGAGCGATTGAACCTGAGGTCGTTTGTGGATGCCTACAGCGAAGAAGGCGGAGCGCTGTATCACCCGTCGCTGATGTTGAAGGTTTGGCTGTATGCCTATCTTTTGGGATTGACCAGTGCGCGGCGGCTGGAGCAGCGGGTGCGGGAAGATCTGGCGTTTCGTTACCTGGCAGCTGGAGCGCAGCCGGATTTCTGGGCGCTGAACGCTTTTCGTCGCCGCCATAAGCGTGGCATCAACGATGTCTTCGTACAGGTGCTGGAACTGGCGCAGAGCCTGGGATTGGCTCGCATCGGCACGGTGGCTATCGACTCGACGCGAGTGAAGGCGAACGCCTCGCCGGAGCGCATGGAAAAGATCGCCGAGGAGCGGCAGGAGCGAGCGCGCAAACGGCGCCGCGTACGACGCTGGCAGCAGGCGTGCGAGGCCGATGATCCGCAAGAAGGCGCCGGGACTTGGCTAGGGGAAGCGTGCGAGCAGCTGAAGCAAATGGAGGCGCCCCGCCAACTGGAGTCTCTGCCCAAGGTGCGGAAACGCTCGCACACCGATCCGGATAGTCGTTTCCTACGCGAGCGCGGGGGACGCTTTGTGCTGGGTTATACCGGCGAGATCGCGGTCAGTGAGGATCACTTCATTGTGGCCGCACGGGTGACGCAGAACGCGCACGACGTGCACGCATTGTTGCCCATGGTGGAAGAGGTCGAACGCAGATGCCGACGGCGACCGGACCGCGTGCTGGCCGACAGCGGCTTCTATTCCAACCAGAACGTGTCCCAATTAACCGCACGTGGCATGGACGTCTATGTTCCTGATGCGAATCTGGCTGGCGAACTGAAGACAGAGCTCCCGTGGGCACCAGCCTGGGACGCATGACAGCCAGTAGTCCGCACCTATTGGCTATGCGGCAGAAGTTGCGGACGACGGAAGGGCAACGATGTTATCGACAACGCAAGACGATGGTCGAACCAGTTTTCGGAGTGCTGAAGGAACAACGAGCTATGAGGAAGTTTCGCCTGCGCAGCCTCGAAAAAGTGAACACGGAATGGACCTGGGCAGCTCTGGCCTTTAACCTGGGCCGTTTGTACGCGCAACGCTAGGCCGGATCGAACAACCCCGAAATCCTTAGCGCTCCGACTCCTTGCCACCATTGTCAGCCACCAGTACTCACACAGACTCGGCAGTGCCGGGAAAGGGAAGCAGAAAACATCGAGTCCCGACAGGGACGGCACATCCATCCTGGTCGCGTTTTATCGGTCACGAGAGACGGCACAACCCGATCGGTTCAATCGGCAAGCTCAGGCTGATTCGTTCGCTTTGGCTGAGGACTCCACGATGTCAGTTCTGTACTGTTCCAGGAGAGTGACGACCTCATTCGTTTCCGGCTCGCCGACGCCCAGCTTTCTGAGCGCCTGCCGTGCGACATCGATACTGATTTCCCATTCAGTCTCTGTGATCGCAAGACCGGAATGCGAGGTCTTCATATCGCGTCCGGTATAGAAAGACGGCCCGCCCGCCATGTAGCAAATCAGATCAACGTTCAGCTGCCGGGCATGTCGATGGGAATCGAGGCTCCGGCCCAAACCAAAGCGACTGAACCTTGGGTCCTGCCTGAGCATCTCTAACAAGTTGTCTACGAAAGCGGCAATCACATCGTAACCGCCAAGACGGTGGTAAAGCGAAGAATTTGTTGCCATCCCCCGTCACTCCTCAATTCGGCCGCGCGTGAACCTCGAGAAATTCGAGGTGCAGTGCGGTCCGGCCATTTGTCGCCTCGTTGTGAATTGTCCAAAGGGCAACCAGGTCCTGATGCAGGGCCTGCTGGCCGGCAGCATCAAGTTGTTCGAAAGCTGTTTTGATGGGTCCAAAGTAGGTTCTGAACAAATTCACGGTTTGCTCAGGCCCGAAAGGCACTTCAAAAAACACCGCGCGACGAGCCGTTTGGATCTTCGCCTTGCCACCGAAGCGCTCTGCGACCACGGCTTCGTCACCCCAGAGAATCGCCGACACGATACCCGGCGGCGGAGCGACGTGACGAGACATCAAGGCAAACGTTTGGCCGATAAATCCCTGCGGAGTCCAGTTGCCCATGGCGATCAAGCCGCCAGGACGGCAAACGCGGTGGAATTCGGCAACCACGCGCTCCGGCCTCGGCGCGAACATCGCACCGAACATGGAGAGTACGACATCGAATTCGCCCGCTTCATAGGGCAAATCCTCCGCGTCCCCCTCCACGAAATCAACCTTGAGGTCTTCAGCGCGGGCGCGTTCCCGGGCCTGCTCGAGCAGGTTTGGGGCAATATCGAGGCCGGTGACTCGGGCTCCGGTACGGGCAGCCGGGATCGATTGGTTCCCGGTGCCGCAGGCTACATCGAGAATCCGCATCCCCGGCTGCAGATGCAGCCGGTCAACGAATTCCTCGCCGCTGCGTTCGTTGATCCGTGCGATTTGGCCAAAGTCACCCGCCATCCAAGTGGCTTTCATTCGTTGTTTCAGCGCCGAAAGCACTCCTGAATCCGTCATGAGTCATCCTCTCAATGAATTTATCCGTGCCGGGCTCCTAAAGGTGAGGTTCAGCCCTTACTTTGCCGCACGCTTCACTTCCACCAGCACGTATTGGATGGTGGTCTTACCAATGTTCTCGGACATGTGTGGCGGATCCGGGTCCATCCATGCCTGCTCACCTGCTTTAGCGTTCCATATCTCCGTCTTCCCATCGGCCCGCGTCACCTTCATCGTTCCAGGCATGGTTACGTAGTACCAGCCCGCAGGATGGGTGTGCATGGCCTCTGTCTCACCGGGTGCGAGCGTATCTTGAACGACCCGTACCTGTTCATTTTCCGAGAGCACCTTGAAGTTGTTGGGAGCGACCTTCACTGCGTCCTGCGCCAACATGAGTGGTGCCGCAAGCAGAAAAAGTAAAGAGAGTTTCGTTTTCATGATTGATCTCCGATTGGGGTTGTTTTGACCTTTTCGATATGTGGGATTCACACCTCGGCAAAAAACCTCTTCCGATCCCCATCATTCACCGCCAGATCAGGGCCGCAAAAGAGGATGTCAGGCTGACGAGTGGGGTCCTCTGCGATCAAGGGCAGAGCTTTAGCCCGCCGAGCATCCGCCGCCGCTCCGGTAGCAAGATAGAGTTCCGTATACCATCCGATGACCGTGTGCATGATTCCGGCGTGTGAATCATGTTCGGCGGCGAAGCGGTGCCCGGCCGCGTTCCAGTCTTCCGTCTTCAGAAGTTCATCGCGCAAGAGGCGTACGTCACGGAGAGTTGATGCCAGCCCCTGTCCCCAGGACGGGTCGCTTGCTGCCGCAGCGTCTCCGACGAGCGCAACACCGTCCTTATAGGGGTGTTCGACCCACGTTTCTGCTCCGTCGAATGTAGCGAGGGGTCCGGCCGCTCCGGCGCCCTCGTAATAGTCAGAGTTCACTCCTGTGGGTGTTGAAAAAGTCAGTACGAGACAGGCGATTTCGACGAGATCCGTATGGTGATTCGAGTTGTTTAGCAGCATAGTGTGACCATGTTGTCGTCGATGACCATTGCCGGAGGTGAACGCGCATGATGGGTCG
>JAFAKX010000222.1 GCA_019234945.1 Silvibacterium sp. | reverse complement strand
CGGGAGCGGTGGTGTATATCGCGGTCTCTATCTCCCTCTCGCTCTATTACGTGGCTCCGGCGGCACGGCTGTCGAATGCGCAAGACACTCGGATTGGCGCGGCGATGGCGGATGCGATCACCTGCAACACAGTGGTGAAGTCTTTCGGGGCAGAGAAGCGCGAGGATTATCGGTTAGGGAAAGTGCTGGAGAAGTGGCACAACCGGACGTCGCGGACGTGGACGCGGGCGACGGGCAATGGCAGCCTGCAACAACTGCTCTTGCAAGGCCTGCGCACGCTGGTGCTGGCCTATGCAGTCTGGCTTTGGTGGGAGGGCCGGGCGACGGAGGGCGACGTCACGTTCGTCCTGACAAGCTACTTCATAGTCCACGGTTATCTGCGGGATATCGGTCAGCATGTGCGCAACCTGCAACGCTCGGCGAACGAGATGGAGGAGATGGTGCAGTTCCACGCGCAGCCGCTGGGCGTGGTGGATCACACCGATGCGAAGCCGATTCACGTACGAGAGGGTGAGATCGTGTACGACCGGGTGACGTTCCGTTACGCAGCGCAGGCAGAACCGCTTTTTGCAGACTTCTCGCTGCGGATCCCGGCAGGCGAGCGCGTGGGATTGGTAGGCCATTCAGGGTCCGGCAAGACGACTTTCGTGAAGCTGTTGCACCGGCTGTACGACGTGAGCGGCGGACGAATCGTGATCGACGGCCAAGACACTGCGCGGGTGACGCAGCAGTCGCTGCGAGCGCAACTGGCGCTGGTGCCGCAGGAGCCGATCCTGTTTCATCGAACGCTGGCAGAGAACATAGCGTATGGCAGACCGGACGCAGCGATGGCGGACATCGAAGAAGCGGCGCGGCTGGCCAATGCGCATGAGTTCATCCTGCGTCAACCGAAGGGATATCGAACATTGGTGGGCGAGCGCGGCGTGAAGCTCTCGGGAGGCGAGCGGCAGCGTGTGGCACTGGCGCGGGCCTTTCTGGCAAACACGCCGGTGCTGGTCCTTGACGAGGCGACCTCCAGCCTTGATTCGGAGTCCGAGGCGTTGATACAGGAGGCGATGGAGCGTCTCATGGCTGGCCGGACGTCGATCGTCATCGCGCACCGATTATCGACGGTGCGGATGTTGGACCGGATCCTCGTCTTTGAGCACGGCAGGGTGACAGAAGAGGGAACGCACGAGGAACTCGTACAGCGCCAAGGCGGCACTTACAAACGGCTGTTCGAGCGCCAGGCGGTGGGCCTTCTCGTGGACGACGAGGAGGCAGAATCCGACGACGAAGCATTCGACGACGAAGCCAATTTCCCGGATAGGGAGGTCGTTTATTGACGCAGGCATAAGGTGGGAAGAGTGCGATCTCCGCGCTCATCCCCCGAAGAAACGCTTACCTCCGTCACTGTTCCTCATGGGTTCCCGTAGAGATGCTGATCGCCGAGCGCCGCTCGGACAGCTCCGTACGTGCGCCTCTACACATACGGTTCTCATGAAGGATGATTAGAGCTGAACGAGCCCCAGGATCGGGGGCAGGACTCGCGGTAAGGGATCCATTGGGAAGAGACGGGTTCGTAGCGTATTAGAAACCAACTCAGCCGATCGCATCTCCCATCCAACGCGTATGCCCGCCCCGTTACATGGCCGCTGGAGGCCTTCCGGTCCAGGACAAGCACCCGCGGCATCTCCGCTGGTTTGTCGAGAGCCCTAATGGCGCCCGCTGGAAGCCTGAACATTGGAGTGTGAAGCCAAAGGCCCCGGCGGTGGTCGAGTCGCAATCCCTGTCAACACCCTCACTTGAGGATGAGCGTGATGCCCAGCCCCGATGAGAATGCGACCAGATTCAGTTCCGGGTCCACAGTGCGGACACCGGAGAGTTCCGACCAGTGGTCCAGTAGCAAATTGAGCTCGCTGGTTGCTCTGGCACAATCCGCCTCAACTCGGACTGGGGGGTCGGTGGAGCAGAGGAACCGCACCTCCACGATCTGGCTTACGTGAGCGCCGGTCAAGTTGCAGATGTTGGTGCAACTGGAAACACGGCGAAGTCGCGACAGCATGTCATCGCGCTGGGGTGTCCCAATCGCTCCCGGGCCTGTCAGCAGCGTTGTCCGGCGATTCATGCCGGGTTCCCGCGCGGGTGGCAGCTTTCATCCGAAACGTCCGGAAAGGCCCTGACGCTACTTAGAAATTTTTTTTTCTGGAAATATAGCAGGTCTGCCGAACAAACCGCGTATTAGACCGTTTAGGAGGCAGCAATGAAGTGGTTTGGTGAGCGCAGATCTGCGAACCTGTTCTATCTCAGTTCTCGCAGGCAGGTCCATGGGGAATCCGAGCGGAGTGTCCCTGCTCCTTCCCTGACTTATAGAAACGGCATCTTTCAGACCAAAAAATCCGGCAGCTCTGGACAGGAGAGGAAATTTTTATGAAGGGATATCAAGGAAAATCTAACTTCGAGGTACTGCGCTTGATCCGCGATGCTCGCAGCACGGAAGGCGCAACCAGGGGCGTGTTAAATATACTCGCTTTGAGGATCTACCCAAATCGGGATTATTTCTGCTTCAGGTCCTTGAAGACGATCGCGGAAGAGGCTCAACTCAGTGTCCGGCAGGTTCAGCGATCGCTCAACGAGCTGAAAGAAATGGGCTTAGTCCGTTCAGAAAAGCGATCACATACAAGCAATAATTATTGGATTAACGTGGACCTACTTGTTCGTCAGGTAGAAGCACGGAAGAACGAGCCGAATTCTCCGTCTGGTGGTCCGCCCGACTTGATTTGTACCAGTGAAACAGAGACACACTGAAACGATGAAGGGCTATGGCACGTGGCAAGCGATATCAGTCGGAGCAGGTGGTGAACCTGCTTCGACTGATCGAAGTGCAGTAGGGAACGGGAAGACGACGGCGCAGACATGTAAGGAAGCTTCGGTTGTGGAGCAGACGTACTTCCGGTGGCGCAAGGTGTACGGCGGCCTGCGGATAGTGCCACCCGGGCGACCGGATGGATTTTCTCGCACATGACACTGAGCAGCGCCAGCCAACCTGGTCCATTAAGCTGGAGGCCGAAGGCCGTTGCGGATTTCCGAAAGCATCTCCGTCGTCCGTTGCGAGTTGAACTGGCACTTCTACCGTAAACCCAGCCCACGCGTAATAGCAGGATTTTGTATCTCTAATCATTCCCCACACCGATTGAGTTCGACGGTGTTGGCGTGACTCGGGGAGGGCGACGTCTGAGGTTCCTTCCTATGGACCTGCACCTGCGGCACCTCCGGTGGTGGTAAGCCACTTGGGCGATCGGCGGTTCTAGGCGCCGGGGGAACCGATGGGGTGCAGAAAATCCACACGCAGACTAGGCGGTCACGAGGCGACACCTCGAATCCGCGCGGATGCGATTCAGGAGCCGGCGTACAAGTAGTCTCCGGATTCGACGTCGTAGTCTTCCTCCTCGGATTCGCGGCGCTCCCTTTTTTCGCGCTCATTCCGCTTTTCCGACATTTCTTGGAGGAGTTGGACATTGACATAGTAAATGTTTGATTTGTAACCTCGCCTCCAGTCGAGCAAATTTAAATCGCGGAGGCGCTTCTTGCTTCCGTCGATCTGGGCCAGGGAAAGACCCGTTTCAGCAGTAAGTGTCCGGATCGATGGGAAGGCACTATAGCTCTTGTCAGGGTTGATCCTCATAATGAGGGTCATCAGCAGGATGTAGTCGGCATGGGTGATTCGCGTCTGGCGGCGCTTCTTGGGGGTGTGCCCTATAACGTCCGAGTGTAGTTTCGCATCGCGCAGATACTGCATGACCATGTAGTGTGGAGGCAGGCGAGCCTTATCTAGGCTGCCCGAAAAGGTCTTTTGTGGCTGTAGCCACTGTTTATATTTGCGTTCGGGTTTACTCATTGGGCACCACGCCGGGGCAGATTCGGGAGCTGGCAAGGCCGCGACCGACAATCGCAGATATGCGTCCAAGTGCCATTGCGGATCATCGCAAGCGCCTTTAGGTAGCGTGCCACATCGTTTTCCTTGTTGTATAAAAGTGTAGAGTGTTGCAGTTCGGAACCCGGTTCCAAATCCCAATCAACATCCCTGATCCAGTCAATTTCGGCCTCTTCCGGCAGTGGGACCCGTGACTTGACCAGCGTCTTCGCAGGCGCAGCAGTACACACAATGTACAGGTGATCCTCATGACGGCGGGTTGCAATACGGAGGCCCCTCTGCCTGGCGATCTGATGTACACGGACCCTTCGCGTTTCTATGGTCGGGGATGGGATATCTTCTTCGCCGAGCTCAAACCAGATATTTAGGTTATTGGCCAGGATTGAGATCAACTCGTCATACTTGGTTTTGCGGGTTTGGCGTGTTGTCGCGGTAGTCGTTGGCGGTTGGTCGAGTTTCTTCATTAGATCTCCTGTCAGGTAAATACGCGCGGATTGTCGGTTACCGCCGAAGTTTCTAAAACTTTTTTCACTCACCTGATTAAGGAAGGCGATAGTCGAAGCACTGGGGATGTTGGGATTTTGACGGTAGACAAAAACAGAGCTTGTTTCGAAGGCGATTCGGGCAGGGAATCCTACAAGAGCAGTTGGAAGGCCCGGAAACGATTCGAGGGTATGGCGAGTCCGCCGAGGCAGCGCGTTGGGCCAGGCGCGGCTGCGGGGCGCGGGCGGCGGAATACGGCAAAGCGCGGGGGGCACCCGGGGACCACTCCCAGAGTAGGACCTTTGGTCTTTTGGGGTGTTGAACAGGTGATGGCTTTTTCATCTGGCTGCTGAAGCTTGTCCCGACTGATTCTGTCTTTGCTGTTGCCTCTGCCGGAGGGCTCCGCCAGGAGCCCATAGGCCGTCGTTGCTGTTGCTTTTGCTGTTGCTTTTGCTTCTGCCCCGAAGGGGATAAAGAGAGCGAAGCGAACGTTGACCGCTCCGTCAGGAGCGACAGTGGGATGCTTGCGGGAGAAAGCGCGAAGCGCTCTCCCGGTGACATGTCAACAATGAGTTGTTACTGTCCCTGTTACTTTGTTCTGTTAATGGACTGTTAGGTATCAGCCAGTGATACACCAATATGTACAGGCTGATACACACGCGTATCACTCTATGGGTATTTGGCATATCACTGGCTGGATGTTCGTCATCAACCCAGTGATATACCCACCCAACCAGTGATACACCACAAGGCTGCGACCACCTGAATAGGTGACTTGACCGCGGTTTTCGGCGATGAGCCCCGCTTACCGGAAGATTTTAGTCTCCTTCGCGAAGGATTTTTGGGTTCTTTGCTTAGACCATTCGCGAAGATTAGAAGATTCTTCCGAAGATCATTCGCGAAGATTAGAAAACTGTTAGCGAAGAACATGAAAACCTTTCCGAAGAGCCTTAGTTATAGGGCACGATAGGCATTCCCAGGACATCGCCGAGTAATCTCCCGCCGTGTTGTTTCGAGCGCTTCTGATCCTCTTCTCCGAGGGTCGCGGATTACGATTTAACAAATTTCAGAGATCCGGCCCACTTTTTGAGTATTACCCCAGTGTGGGCAGAGGTTCGGTCAACCCGATTCGCGATGGCAATCTGCTAAGGACCCATCAGGATTCCGCAGAGTCATTGCCTGCTGCGCCCACAACTGTGGCCGTCTGTCCGCATTGTTTTGGATTGCTGCCCTCGCGCGACCTGAGTAAAGTCGACCCAGCGACACCAGTCAAGCGGAGAGGAAAGGCAATGTCCCGCAGGGCTGGTCAGAAGGGGTACATCGAACAGAGTGGAAAGTGGTGGGTTGTTCGGTTTTGGATGGATGTAGAGGGTCAGCAGAAACGGACTCTGAAACGGGAGAAAATCTGCCTGATTTCAGGTCCCGGAAAAATGACCAAATCGGAACGCCAACGCCGTGCCAGCGAGATTATCGCGGCGAGCGGCGCTGACACCGAGGAATACTTCAACAAAGTAGTTAAGCCACAGCAGGAACAACAATCCGGTGTGACGTTTCGCGAGCAAGCCGAGACCTGGTTCGCGAACGAGACGTCACGAAAACGAAAACCAGTCGCAGATTCCACGGTCCAGTTTTGGAGGGGATGTTTGGACAAGTGGTTGATCCCGAACTTGGGAGATTTGCCTGTCTCCGCTGTTAACAATGGAGCAGTTAAGCGACTTGTTGCCATCATGGTGGACGAGCTATCTGCAAAAACGATTCAGAGCTACGTCGGGGTAGTGAAGGCTGTGGTCGCTTCGGTGGTGAATGGAGAAGGAGAGGAACTCTATCCGCGAACGTGGAGGGCTGAGTTCCTCGACATGCCGGTCGTCGAGAAATCTAGGCAGAACACCCCCACCTTCTCCGCTGAGGTGATGTCGGGGTTGGCAAAATGGAAGTATCCAAAAGAGCAGATGCTGTTCATTCTGTGTGGTGCGACCGGACTGAGGATTGGAGAGGCACTTGGGCTTGAAATTGATCACATCTCCTCCGATTTTCTAACCATGAGCATCAAGCAGAAGGCACGGCACTGCAAAATTGAGAAGCGCGTCAAGACTGAGAGCGCGAAGCGCCAGGTGGACCTCCATCCGAGCATCGCGACTTTGCTTCGGCAATTTGTTGGCGAGCGTAGGTCGGGCTTCCTGTTCCAGTCACGGAACGGAAAGCCGCTGTCCTCGTCCAACATACTCAGGCGGCATCTTCATCCGGCCTTGGCAGAACTCGGGTACGTGAATCCGGCGACGGGCACGCACAAAGCGGGCAACCATGCCTTTCGCAGATTTCGGCATACGTATCTGAAGAATCGCACTGGCTGTCCTGCTGGCCTCCGCCAGTATTGGCTGGGCCACGCAGGCCGCGATATGGATGACCTCTACGACAAAATCAAAGAGGATGTCTCTTTCCGGCAAGATTGGGCGGAGAAAAGTGGATTTGGTTTCGAATTGCCTCCAGTTGTACCGAGCATACCGAAAAATGAAGAGATCGACGTAGCAGAACGGGCTGCGTAAACCTTTTAGATTGTATGAGAAAGGATGGTCGGGGAGAGAGGATTTGAACCTCCGACCCCCTGGTCCCGAACCAGGTGCTCTACCAGGCTGAGCCACTCCCCGACTGTTTCTGGATGGACTACCCGCTTCGTCGGGATCCTGGCTGTTCCCGGCGAGTTATTCTACGAATATATCAGAAATTGCGCCTCATCTAAGCGTTAGAACGCGATTGGACAAAAGCTCTCAACTCGAACTGACTGCTCTTCGGGTGCTCGACGGGGGCATGGCCACTGAGCTCGAGAAACGAGGCTGCGACATCACCGGGCCGCTCTGGTCGGCACACGTGTTGGATTCCGCCCCCGAGAAGATCGCGCAGGTTCATCTCGACTACCTTCACTCCGGAGCCGACTGCATTTCGACGGTGGGCTATCAGGTGTCGGGCATGGGATTTGCGGAGCTGGGCCGTCCGGCGGCTGAGGCGGCGAGGGCGCTGCGCGAGTCCGTGGCTATCGCAGAGACCGCGCGGCAGGAGTTTAGACGGGGGCCAGGCCGGCGGGTTTTCATCGCGGCGTCGCTCGGGCCGTATGGCGCCGCACTCCACAACGGAGCGGAGTTCCACGGCAACTACGATATCGGTTTCGACGAGTTAGTTACCTTTCATGCCGAACGACTCGGCGTCATCGCTGAAACCAATGCCGACCTGGTTGCGCTCGAAACCGTGCCTTCGCTCGAGGAGGGCCGCGCGATTACTACGGCGCTCACTGGATTCCGCAACCTCCGCGCATGGGTTTCATTCACGTGCAAGGATGTGGTCCACGTCGCGCACGGGGAAAGGCTTGCTGACTGTGCCGACGTGCTCGAGGTTGTTCCGCAGGTGGTCGCTGTGGGAATCAACTGTACGGCTCCGCACCTAATCGGGCGGCTCATCGCGGCGGCAAGGGCCGGCACGACCAAGCCGATCTTCGTCTATCCGAACTCTGGCGAGCTGTGGGACGCAGCCAAGCGGCGATGGTATGGATCATCGAACGTGGGCGAGTTCGCGGCAATGGCGGCTGGCTGGTATGAAGCCGGCGCCCAAGCCGTCGGCGGCTGCTGCAGGACGACCCCTGCACACATCCGGGCTGTCCGCGATGTACTCGATACGAAAGTCGCCGACGTGCCGATCGGGATGTAATTCGGAGCTCCGCCTCAACCGTGCGACAATAAAGTTTCAAAGCCATGAATTCTGAATCTGCTGTGGCCCCGCAGCCGGCCACTGTAACCTCCGAGCTTTTGGCTCAACACGGCATCACCGCCGAAGAGTACTCCCGCATTCTGGCAGCGCTCGGTCGCACACCAAGCCTCACTGAACTTGGCATTTACAGCGTGATGTGGAGCGAGCATTGCTCCTATAAGTCGTCGCGAGTGCACCTCAGGCGCCTGCCGACCAAGAGCGATCGGGTGGTGCAGGGCCCGGGAGAGAACGCCGGAATCATCGACGTCGGCGACGGATGGGCCTGCGCTTTCAAGATCGAGTCACACAACCATCCTTCCTATATAGAGCCGTTTCAAGGTGCTGCGACAGGTGTGGGCGGCATCCTGCGCGACATCTTCACCATGGGTGCGCGGCCGCTGGCGGTGATGGACTCGCTCCGCTTCGGGCCGATCGAAGCGGGAGCCGCCGAAGAGAGCCTGGTCAGGAAGAATCACTCGATTCTCGAAGGCGTCGTCCACGGCATTGCAGCCTACGGCAACTGCTTTGGAGTGCCGAACCTCGGCGGAGAAACGAAGTTTGAGCCCTGCTATTCGGGTAATCCGCTCGTAAATGCCTTTGCGCTTGGTCTGGTCCGGCGCCACGAGATCTTCTACGCCAAGGCCTCGGGAATCGGCAATCCGGTCATTTATGTAGGAGCCAAGACCGGACGCGACGGCATTCACGGCGCAACCATGGCCAGCGAGGAGTTCAAGGAAGGCTCCGAGCAAAAGCGCCCGAACGTACAGGTTGGCGATCCTTTCATGGAGAAATTGCTGCTCGAAGCCTGCCTCGAAGCCATGAAGACCGGAGCCATCGTAGGGATTCAGGATATGGGTGCGGCTGGCCTCACGTCCTCCAGTTGCGAGATGGGCGCACGCGGAGGAGTCGGCCTCGAAATGGATCTTGACTCCGTCCCGCAGCGTGAAACCGGCATGACCGCCTACGAAATGATGCTCAGCGAGTCGCAAGAGCGCATGCTCCTTGTCGCGGAGAAAGCTCGCGAACAAGAGGTCTTCGATGTATTCACCAAATGGGGACTCGACGCCACCATCGTAGGCACTGTCATCGAAGACCCGCGCCTCCGTGTCCTCCATCACGGCGAACTCGAAGCCGATATCCCCAATGAGTCCCTCACCGGTGATGCGCCGTGTTATCACCGGCCGGTCGGAACGTGGAAGCCTCCTGTGCCTCTCGATCCTCCCGCAGAAGTGCTCGAAGAGCTGAAGAAACCGCGCGATTATACGGCTGATCTCAAGAAGCTGCTGGGATCGTCGAACATCTGCAGTAAGCGGTGGGTGTACGAGCAGTACGACTCGATGGTGCAGACCAATACGGTGGAAGGCCCCGGCGGGGAAGCCGGAGTCATGCGGATCAAGGGGACAGGTCGCGGGCTGGCGATGGCACTGGCCGGCAACAGCCGCTGGTGCTATCTCGATCCCAAGCTAGGAGCGATGCACGCCGCTGCAGAGGCAGCGCGCAAGGTCGCGTGTACGGGTGCGACGCCCGTTGCAGCGACGAACTGCCTGAACTTCGGCAATCCTGAGAAGCCGGAGATCATGGCCCAGTTTTCGGCAACCATTGACGGCATCACTGAAGCCTGCAACGCACTTGGAACGCCGATTACCGGCGGCAATGTGTCACTCTACAACGAGACGAAGGGCGAGGGAATCTATCCAACCCCAGTAATCGGGATCGTGGGAATTTTGGATGATGTGACGAAGGCTGTGCCTGCAGACTTTCAGTCTGTTGGAGACCATGTAATCGTAATCGGATCGGAAACGCGCAGAACTGCGGATTGGCGAGTCGAACTCGGGTCTTCGCAATACGCACGGGATGTTTTGGGTAGCTTCTGGGGCAAGCCGCCCATGCTCGATCTCAACCTCGAAACCAGACTTCAAGAGCTGCTCGCGAGACTTACGAGCAAGGGATTGATCAAAAGCGCAACAGACGTTAGCGATGGCGGTCTGGCTGTAGCACTAATCGAAGCGGGATTCAAAAACGGTATCGGAGTAGCTGTTTCTGTTGACCATCTCGCATGGCAAAGCGCGACACATGCATTCTTTTCTGAGGACAGCACGCAGGTGGTTGTCACTGTGTCTGGCGAACACGCACGAGCGATATTCGATATCGCCGAAAAAGAGTTCGGACTATTGGCCGATATCATCGGAACAACAACGCCCGATTTGGTGACGATCGCCTGGGATGAACGATCCAATATCCACGCGACCATCTCTGACCTTCGTAAGCCTTGGTCCTCATCCCTCGAATCCGCCCTGCACGACAACTCCGCTAACGAGGTCTTCGCATGAGGCAGGATCTGCTCATCGAAGGCATCGCCGGAGAAGAGACCCGGATGCCCCATCTCCCAATTTCGGGACATGACCCGAGAGAAGAAGATCCCAAATTAAAAGAGCATTGCGGAGTCGTCGCCATCCATGGGCATCCCGACCCCGCTCGCCAGGCTTATCTCGGCCTCTATGCCCTGCAGCACCGCGGTCAGGAATCCGCCGGCATCGCCACAGCGAATGGCACAAGCCTATCGAACATCAAGGGCATGGGTCTGGTTTCTGAGATCTTCACCGACGATGTTCTCGACAAGCTCAAAGGCGACATGGCCATCGGCCATACGCGCTACTCGACAACTGGTGACTCAGCATTGCTCAATGCTCAGCCGATCCGGGTCGAGTCGACCAAGGGTCTGATCGCCATAGCTCATAACGGCAATCTCGTGAATCTTGGCAACCTGCGCGCGCGCCTCGAACGCGAGGGAGCGTTCTTCCAGACAACAAGCGATTCGGAGATCATCGTTCAGCTCATCGCCCACTCGCGCGCGTCCACGCTGGTCGATGCCATTGCCGACTCGCTAAGTCAGGTCGACGGCGCCTTCTCGATCGTTATGATGACCCGCGACCGGATCTTTGCTGCGCGAGATCCCCGTGGCTTCCGGCCGCTGTCGATGGGCCGCATCGCGAACCCCGACGGGCCGGACACCATCGTTTTTGCCTCCGAAACCTGCGCCTTTGACCTCCTGCGCGCGAAGTTCGAACGCGACGTCGAGCCGGGCGAACTGGTCATGGTCACCAGCGACGGCGTCACGTCTCGCCGGTATTCGACCGGCATTCCGCAGTCGAGCTGCATTTTTGAACACGTCTATTTCGCCCGCCCCGACAGCAAGATATTCAACCGCTGGGTGCAGGAAAGCCGCGAGCAGATGGGTCGGCAACTGGCCCGCGAATCCCACGTCGACGCCGACCTTGTCGTTCCCGTACCTGATTCCGGTGTGACCGCAGCCATAGGTTACGCGGCCGAGAGTGGCATCCCATTCCGGTTCGGCCTGATCCGCAACCATTACGTGGGCCGCACCTTTATCGAGCCGGAACAGCGCGTCCGCGACTTCGGTGTGAAACTCAAACTGAATCCGGTACGCAATCTGCTTGAGGGCAGACGCATTATTCTCATCGACGATTCAATCATTCGCGGCACCACGAGCCGCAAGATCGTGCGTATGGTACGCTCCGCGGGTGCGAAGGAAGTACACCTGCGCATCAGCTGTCCTCCGACGACTTCACCCTGCTATTACGGAGTCGACACGCCCAGAAAATCCGAGTTGATCGCCGCCAACCACTCCATCGAAGAGATCAGGCGATTTATCGAGGCGGATTCGCTGGCCTACCTCTCGCTCGAGGGATTAGAAAGGGCCTGCGATGGGGGAGAAGGGAACCGCTTTTGTGTGGCCTGTTACACCGGGGACTATCCAACCCAGTGGGTCGACGTCGAAGACATCCTGCCGGCCACCGCCGCTGCCCTGAGATAAGCTCACCTTGTGCTTGCGTTCTTCGCTGCACCACCTGCCCGGGAAGACCGATGCGCGTTGGCGCGAGGCAAGGTCATCGCCCGGAAGAGATTTCCGTAGGTCCTGTCCCCGCAGTCCCGGCAGCGAAGGGGATACCGCAGGACAAAGAGCTGTCCGATATCGATGGAGCGAAACTTGGAAAGCCGGAGGTCGGAAGAGTAGCAACTTGGGCAAACCATTGGGGTGCCTTTCCCAAAGTTGGATCGTACGTTTGACGGTTCATCGCGCTGCGAACGCGACAGAAATTCATGCGTGGCCTGCTTGAATCTAGTGTAATGTTTGTGTGCTGTGACGGCAGCCACCCCTGCCAAGAATAATTTGCGGCGACGGACGGCTGCAGAGGTCAAATCATGGTCTGGGACGTCTCATTCAACTGCGATATCTGCGGCAAAAAGAAGGGTGAGGCCAATCACTGGTGGATGGTGGTGCTCGGCGATGTTCCCTGCTATGACGAGGGCCAGCCTGCAATGCGCTTTACCCTGCTGCCTTGGAACCAGGCCGAAAGCCAGAACCGGGACATGTACCACCTGTGCGGTCAGGGCTGCGCCATGAAAGCGATGGAGCGCTTCATGACGAGCGGATCCGTCGAACCCCTCAGCGCCATCGACGAAGGGCTACACACTCACGCTGTGCGGTAGCGCAAACCCTAGCTTTCGAAGAGCCTTGGACCCGGGTCCGCTATCCCGTCTAAAGTAGCTGTCTGCCTGCCTTGGTTTCCCTTACTCGCTGAAACAGGCGCCGACAGAATTCCAAGAATCTCGCGCAGCTCGCCGCGCAACTTCTTGAGCCGTGCTTCAATCCGGTCGGTTTCGTTGCTTCGCTTTAGCGGCAGTTCAGGCTGTGATTTCTTGTAGGGCTCGCGGGCCTCGGCCGCAAAAACTTGTCGCGCTCCGGCAATCGTATACCCCTCCGAATACAGCAGCCTCTTGATTCTTAGAGCGAACTCTACGTCGCGTTTGCGATACAGCCGCTGTCCTGTACCGCTCTTATTCGGCTTGAGTTGGGTGAATTCAGTCTCCCAGAAGCGCAGGACATAGGCTTCCACGCCGCATAGCTTCGCGACCTCGCCGATACGAAAGTACAGTTTGTCCGGTATCTGCGCGGTCTGCTCGTGTTTTTGCTGCGATGCGTGTTTCGACATTTACAGTCGGCCAGCCATGCTTACCCGATTCTCGGGCCGCCGTTCCCAAAGAGTATAGGCCAGCCAAGCGGCGGCGAACAGCCCATGGAACAGGCCGGGGTATATTGGCGTATTCTCTTCCGTATCCATTGAGGGAGCTAGCCATGAAGAAGGTGCTGTCAGCGGTTGCCATTCTGGCCTTGGTGGCAGGGTGCCGCATCCAGGTGGACAAGAGCAAAGACGGCCAGGACAAAAACGTGAAAATCGATACCCCTCTGGGCGGGCTGCATGTCCGCGCGGGCGACACCTCGGCTGCGGATGTAGGCCTGCCCGCCTATCCTGGAGCCGAAATCGTGCCCGACAAGGACGGCGATAAGTCCGCCGACGTTCATTTTGGGTTTGGCGATTGGCAGTTCCGGGTCAAAGCAGTTCACTACGAGACGAACGATCCCCAGGAAAGCGTGGTGGCCTTTTACCGCAAGGCAATGGGACGGTATGGGGTCGTCATCCAATGCCAGGGCGACCAGCCCGTCGGTTCGCCCACCGTGACCCGTGAAGGCCTAAGTTGTTCGGACGACAAAGGAAATACGCACATGCACGTGAGCGATGACAGTTCACTTTCGCTCCGCGCCGGATCGCGGCATCACCAGCACATATTCGCATTGGACAAGAACCACGGTGCAGGAACGCGCTTCTCGCTCGTCGAGCTGCAACTACCGGAAGGAATCGACAAGGGCTCTCAGGAAAGCAACTGAGCTTTTTAGCATCCTGGGCCGCGCGTATTTTCTGCATCTACCGTTTGCGCTCTCCGTGCCGGTGCGATACGGTCAAATTATGGATCCTGCCTGCCATCGGTGCGGCACAGTGCTGACTTCTTCGGACGAGTTATTTTGCCCGCATTGCGGAGCACCCCAGCTTCGTTATGAGCCGGCGGAAGAGACGGCATCAGCCGTCGCGATGCCTCAAACGGCAGGACGCAACCTGGAGTCAGGTTCTTCCAAAGCAGCGATTCTGAGCGCCCTCACGGTTGCGGCACTGGTCGCCATACCGTTGGGCCTGCTCTCCTCAATTTATGATTCAGGCCGGCTGTGGGTTGTGGGTGGAGGCATAGCCGCTGTTTTCCTTTATCGCCGGCGGGTGGGCGCAGTTCCGACGGGGCGCTTGGGGTGGCGCATCGGTGGTCTGGCGGGATTGTTGGCGGCTTTCTTTTCCTTAGCCCTCTTTAGCCTCAGGTCGGTAATCCAACACCACGCGCTTCACAGCAATGAGCCCGAACTCCAGGTTCATTCTCTGGCGCAGCAATTAGCCGTTGCGGTAAATCAAGCTAGCCGTTCCAATCCCCAGACAGCCGACGCCGCCGCACAGCTTGCCCGATTCTGGCGCTCACCAGACGGTGCAGCCGCCATGGCCATGTGGGTGGCAGCGATGTTCACATTTTCTGTGGTCCTGTTCTCCGCCGCCGGAGGCGCAATCGGGGCGCGCATCATAGGCCTCGGCAAAAAGCCGGAACGCAGCTCACATTAGCTGCGCCCTGGACTTGCTCCATCTCGCCTATCCTCGTATCATCCGGCAAGAGCAATGTCGAAGAGCCCAATGCAATTGCGTCAGAAGGGCCGGATAATGTCCGCCTCCGAAATCGAGCGCACCCTTGTCCGCCTGGCGCACGAAATTATCGAAAAGAACAACGGCGCCGACCACCTCGGACTGGTCGGTATCAAGCGCCGGGGTGTACCCATAGCGCAACGACTAGCCGCGCTCATCGGCGGCATCGAGAAACAGACCGTTGACGCCGGCGTGCTCGACATCAGCTTTTACCGGGACGACCTCTCGACCCACGATGTGCGCCCGATCGTCAACCCCGGCGCCCTCGGGTTCGATGTCACCGACCGCAACATCATCCTCGTTGATGACGTGCTCTATACCGGCCGCACGATTCGCGCCGCGCTCGATGCGCTCTTCAGCCATGGCCGGCCTCGCCGCGTGCAATTGCTGGTGCTGATTGATCGCGGACATCGCGAATTGCCAATCGAAGCCACATTTGTTGGCCGTAAGGTGCCGACGAGCAGCCGCGAAATTATTGAGGTGAAGCTTCGCGAGGTTGATAACGACGAACAGGTGTTGCTGGTCGAGCAGGCCGATTGAGGCTTGACGGAGAGAAGACTGCTTATTTCATCGGGAATGCCACCCAAAGCTCAACGCCGCAAGTCGAAACCGCTAAAGACTCAGTCGACCGCTCCTTCTCCTTCCAATCGAGTGCAGATTCATCCGGGATCCCTTCTCTCCTCCGGCGATCTGACGATTGACGGGCTACGGTCGATTCTCGAACTGGCTGATTTACTCGAAGGCGAGGACCCGATCCGCCGCGCTCAACGGCTGTTCAAGCGCCGCGTCTCTCTTCTCTTCTACGAATCAAGCACCCGCACTCGAACCTCCTTCGAGCTTGCGGCTAAGGCTCTTGGTGCCGACACATCGCTGGTGAGCGCGCAATCCTCGAGCATCGAAAAAGGCGAGTCACTCAAAGATACAGGCATCACCCTCCGCGCGCTTGGCGCCGAATGCATTATCCTGCGCAGCCCGTATTCCGGCGCGCCCTATCTCCTGGCCAAGTCCACCGGATTACCCATCCTCAACGCGGGCGACGGCATGCATGAGCATCCCTCGCAGGCCCTGCTTGATCTGCGTACGATTCTGCACTACTTGAAAGCAGGATCAAGGGTGACGGAGAGAACATTGACCGGCGTCACGGTTACCATCTGCGGAGATATCTTCCACAGCCGCGTCGCCCGATCCAACGCATTGCTCTTGCCCCGACTTGGCGCTCGCGTGATCCTTTGCGGGCCTCCTCCGCTGTTGCCTGAAGCTGCCGCTCAGCTGGATCCAGGCGTAGTGATTGAGCGGGATTTCGATCGCGCTCTCGCGCAATCGGAAATTGTGATGATGTTGCGCATTCAGGCGGAGCGCCTGGCCGGCCTCGCGCTCGATCTCGAGGAATACAAGGCGCGCTATCAGGCAAACGCTGAGCGCATTGCCTCCCATGCTGCGAATGCGCTGATCATGCATCCAGGCCCCATCATCCGCGGGCTGGAGATCACCAGCGAAGTTGCGGATGGCGCGCAGTCGGCTATCGCCGAGCAGGTGAGGAACGGTGTTGCGATCCGCATGGCACTCATCATGCGCGCCCTTACTTCTACAGCGCACGAAGATTTCAGATCGAGAAAACGAGGCGGCCGATGAAGCCGATTCTGATACGCGGCGGTCATCTGATCGATCCAGCGGCCCACATCGACGCTCCGCGCGATTTGCTTCTGGTCGATGGCAAGGTCTCGGCTGTCGACGCGCCCGGCAAGATCAAGCATGCCGACACGGAGGTCCTAGACGCGAAGGGTTTGGTCGTTGCGCCCGGATTTGTCGACATTCACGTTCACTTGCGAGAACCGGGCCAGGGATACAAAGAAACGATCGCCACCGGCACCGCAGCAGCGGCGGCAGGCGGGTTCACCACGATCTGCGCCATGCCAAACACGCTGCCTGTCAACGACTCACCGGACACGACACGGTGGATGCAGGACCCGGAGCGTGGCGCTGCAATTCGCGTCTTTCCCATTGCCGCAGCCACGCGCGGATCGATGGGGGAAAGTCTCACCGAATATGCAGCTTTGAAAGCCGCAGGCGCGGTCGCTGTAACCGATGATGGCAAGCCCATCCTCGGCGACACCATCATGCGGCAGGCGCTCGCTACCGCCGCACGGGTAAATCTGCCCGTAATCCAGCACGCCGAGGACACCCGCATGACAGGTGGCTGCTCGATGAATGCTGGCGCCCGGGCCTTCAGACTCGGGCTGCGCGGGATGCCCGGCGAGGCTGAATCAGGGTTGGTCGAGCGCGATATCCGTCTGCTCGCGGAACTCAAAGACAGCCGGCCACATCTGCACGTCGCTCACCTTTCGACCAAGGCCGCCCTCGACGCGGTCCGCCGGGCCCGCCGCAACAGCCTGCGAGTAACTTGTGAGGTCACGCCGCACCACTTTGCCTTGAACGAGGATTGCGTGGGCAATTACAACACCAACGCCAAAATGAACCCGCCTTTGCGCGCGGAGCTGGATCGTGAAGCGATGATCGAAGGCATTATGGACGGGTCAATCGACTGCGTAGCGACCGATCACGCTCCACATGCTGCGCACGAAAAAGAGCAGGAGTTTGAGCGTGCGCCCAACGGGATCACAGGGCTGGAGTCAGCACTCGGACTGTCGATTTCGATCCTTCACGCGCGACATAAACTACCGCTCAGCCGCGTGATTGCACTGTTAAGTGCACAACCTGCGGCCGTTCTGAATTTGAAAGGACGCGGAACTCTGACCATAGGGTCGGCAGCCGACGTGGTGATCTTCGATCCCGCAAAGCAATGGATGTTTAGGGCGTCGGAATCGAAATCCAAATCGAAGAACACGCCTTTTGATGGCTGGACTCTGCAGGGAAAAGTCGTGGGCACGATCAGCGAAGGCCGGATTGTGTATCGCACTTAGCAGTGCTCCGTGGACGAAGGCTGCATTACCTGCTGCGAGAAGCGCTCCATCTCTTCAAACTGTGGGCTCGACTGAAGCAGGACCAGGTCGACGCCAACAGCCGAGAACTCTTCGAGGCGTTCGCTCACCTGCTCCGGTGTTCCAACCAGCCCAGTGCGGAGGCCCCGATTTGAAACGGAATAGTCCTCAAGCGATATCTTCTGTTCAAGCTGCGAGCCAGTAATCCACTGCTGATAATTTGCGTAAACACGTGCTGATTGTTTCACGTTGGTGATACGCTCGATTTCCTTCTTTGCTTCGGCCTCCGAATCGCGCACGATTGCGTATCCTGCGATCCCAAATGTGAGAGGTGGCAAACCTTGCGCCTCGCGTCGCAGTCGCATGTCGGCGATCTTCCTGCCCACAGTCTGGGGATCGTCGCCATGCATCAGATAGGCATCGCATTTTTGTGCGATGAGGTTCTTTGCGGCTTCCGACTCTCCGCCGGCATAGATGGTTGGGCGCGGTCGCCGCACCGGTTTGGGGGAGAGAATGTTCTCTCGTACCTGATAAAGCTTCCCCGAAAAACTAAAGCCGTGTTGCGACCAGCAGCCGTTCACAACGTCCAGCCATTCCGAGGTGCGACCGTAACGGTCATCGTGCGCATCGAATGCGATCCCGTACTTGGTTGCCTCGTCTGCCCACCAGCTCGATACAACATTCAGAGTGAGCCGCCCGTTCGAGATGTGATCGATGTTAGCCGCCTGTTTAGCCAGCAGGGCTGGATTGTGAAACGTCGGACGCACGGCAACCATCAACTCGATGCTCTTGGTCACGGCAGCGAGCGCAGCCGCTGTGGACCACGCATCAAGCGATGGAGCGTCCACGCCCTTAATGTCGTTCAGATTGAGCTCAGCGATCAGCGTGAGCGAGTAGCCGAGTTCTTCGGCGCGCATCGTTAGCTTCCGGACATAATCCCAGCTCGTCTCCATCTGCTCGTCATCAACATTCCGCAGCCATCCGCCAAAGACGGGGAGCCAGAAGCCGTAACGCATCAGCGCGCTCCTGCCAGCGCCAACTTCTCTGTTCGTGCATCGGCCTCGGCTGCTTCGGATTCCAGCCAGTCGACCAGCTTCACAAACGGATCAAAGCCGACGACGTTCAAACCGTCCGCGACAAAGTTCGAAAGAGCATTGATGTCGTAGTACAGTCGTTGTCCGTCTCGGTCGTCAATAATGTACTCGATACCGCCGAGTTCGATCCCCGCATGGTTCATCACGCGCTCCACATCGTCGATCACATCTGGAGGCGGCTCGTAGCCTTCCACCCTGAGACCAGTCTTCGGCGCGTCGACGGGGCAGGCCGCCCGGTTCAGCTCCGTACCCGAAGTAGTCCGGCAGATATCCGCTGGGCACAGATCAAATGTCTCGCCGGTGATGTGTACCTTGATCGCGTAGAGGAACTTTCCGTTCAGCACTTCCACGCGGACGATATGCGAACCGCGAGCCGGGATGAACTCCTGCACGAGCGCAGTGGAATCAAGGCCTAGCGCAAGCTCGCCAGCCCGCGCTGCGGCCTCACGCGCCTCCGGAGAGTCGAATCGCCTCACGCCTGCCCCGGATCCTCCGATATTCGGCTTGACGACGATGGGCCAGCGCAGTCCATGGACAGCTGCGACGGCCTGTGAAGCCCGATGGATGACACGTGCCTTGGGGTAAGGCAACTCGAGCGAGTCGAGTAATGAGAGCTGTGCCGCCTTTGATAGCTCCGTGCGGAACGCGCGCAGGCCATTAATCACGCGGACACTGCGCTGCTCCAGGTGTTCTAGAAATCCGAGCGTGTAGAAGATGCAGTCGCCATGCCCGCGGTTCCACGCCGAGGGGCTCATCCGGTTCAGCACCAGCGAGAAGCGACGCTCCGGATGCTCCTCAATGGCATACCCGTGCGCGGTCGCATCGATCTTCATGTATGGCGTACCACGGCGGTCTAGCTCAGCAAACAGAGGTTTGAACCAATGCTGCTGCTCGTAAAAGATGGCGATTGATCTGGACATGGCGTTTTGGCTCTCTCTTTCTTTTTAACCGAATGAGAGCGCTCCTGTCCTATCTGCCTGGACTATACCGCCAACCCCAACTAAACTAAATCGCTCATTGTCGTCCGCAAAGTTCAAACACGGCGAAGAAGTTCAATCGTAAATTGCGCGAGCGTAGACAACGTTCCGAATGCCACGGCGAATCCCTTCGCACGCTGCAGGCTCTGTTCATGCTGGCTCACGCGTTGCTCGATGGCGGCGATGCGCCCCGAGTTTCCATCTCCGAGAAGCGTGCCCATCTGGTTCTTCAGCACTGAAAGGTCTGCGAGGACCTGCGCTTCGAAATCCGTCATCCCATTTCTCCGTCATCGATTTGCGTCCTGGGTGCGTCAGAGAGCCACATTGACAAAGACAGCGCTTGAAAACCTCGAATAATTTGGAGGCGTCGAGCCGTCGTACAACCGGACGTAATACTGCTCTATCGCGCCTTCTCGTGGAATGGTGAAGTTCGCTACGGGGCTGCGCAACACGAGATCGGAACTCGTTCCCGGTCCGAATGTCCAGTCCCGCCGGCGCACCTCGAACCCCCCGTTGGTGGGCGGTGTTACGTTCGCGCTCACCTGGATCGCGCTGCCTGTAACCGCGGAGACCGACATCGAGGCGAGGTTTTCGAGGGGCGGTGTGGCTTCGGGCTGCTGGGGCAGCCACACATCCGCGGGCACTGCCTTCGATGTTCTAATTGCGAGGGCGTCCGCCCAGTCGTTGGCAAACTCCACCAGATATTTCGTCATTCCCGGAGACGTGCAGAGCAACTCAATCTGCACCTTCCGCACAACCAGGTTCGTGTTCAACCCGGTAGAGGTCGAGGATACGGCTAGTACATCCCCGGGCCAAACGTCACCCTGTTGTTCCATGTTCCAAGCCGTGTATTTGCCTTTCCACGCAGCGCCGCGGCTCGTCGCCAGATCCAGCAGTGCCGACGCTGCATTCTCGCAGTCCATCGAACTGCGGGCTGCAGGGCTCGTGACGGTGCCGATCCATGCGGCGGTACCGGGCAGCTGCCCATTCGCGCTCTCCTGAGCAATACTCTGCTGGTTGGCCAGGCGTGCCACAGCGCGATGCGATGTTCGATACGATATTGCGACCAGCTCGCCCGTCTGCGGGATGCTGGTAGCGTAGAACCGCAGCTTTCCTGTGCGTTCGACCTTGCAGTCGGCTCCCTGTGCCGTAGCTCCCAGACGCCGAACAACCGGACCGCCCCCGGGCGGTGTACTGATGACCCAGACCGGTCCCTGCTGCGAAACTTCCAGGCTAGCAATGCTGCACTGCAGGTCCGCGCTGTTGATGAGCGCAAATCGCATAGCTCCGGGAAGATTATTAACCGAACCTGAATAGAGAATGACAGGCGTCGCCGCTACTCCGTTTGTCGTGTCCTGAACTTCAAGCAAAATGCTGCCGCCTGAGTTTAAATACACGCCGCCGTATGAATGTGTTCCGCTATCGTCGATTGAGTTGTAGGACTGCAGCACGCGCTGGATTTCGTTGCAGTAGATTCGTAACCGCAACATGTATATATGTCCAGCAATAGGGATGAACGTGGCGCCTGCAACTGTACCGTTAACGAGCGGTGATATGGTTGTGATTCCGTTCGGCTGCGTAATTTGAAAGCCCGCAAAGCAGTTTGGAATGGAAATGGCGCCGTCGTAGACTCCGTTGAGGATGCCTTGCGTAATCGTGCCGAACTGGACACCGCCGGCTTCGAGCACCAATGAGCCGCCCATCTCCAATTGGCTCACCAGGGAGAGGGTCGTATTGCCATCGATTCCACTGCCGCCAGCACAGGTGAATCCATTTGCCGTAAGAGAGAACTGGGAGCCAGAGTCGCCCACCTGCCAGATCTGAGTATTGATCGTGGGCTCCTGGAACAGCTCAATCAGCGGCTTCGTCTTCGAACTCGGAGGAAAGTACGGCTCTTCAGTCAAATCGAAGAGCACCGTGGTGCCGTCGCCTTGAAAGAACTCGGTAACGTATGCGCCTGGCTCCTTCTCTCCACACACGGTGATGTCATTGGCGAGCGCCTTTACCATCGAACTTTCGAGCGCAGACACCTTGTTCACGCCGTTTGGTGTATTCAGCGGCCCATTCAGCGTCCCGCCGGACAGCGGCAGCTCCGTTGCAGCGAGCGCGTCCGCGTAATGCTTTGTTGCAGCCTGATTCGCGCCCGCCGGGTCGCCCTGTAAGACCAGAGTGCCGCTCATTGTGCCCCCGCTCAGCGGCAAATAGTTTCCCGTAATCGCTGCAATCGAGGTATCGACATAGGACTTGTTCACCGGCTGGATCGCTACAGTAGCCGGCGCTAGCTGCGCCCGAACCGACGAAATGGCTGCCGTCGCTGTAGCTGGAACGACCCAGTATTCCTTGTTAACGGTCCCGTCGTTCAGGTGGTATACGACCGTGTAGTAGCTGCCTGCTGGATAGGCACCCTGGTTGGGCGCGAGGTTCACGCTTAGAAAGCCATCCTGTCCGATCTCTGCCGTTGTGTTGCCCGCCGCCACCGCTTGATTCAATGCAGTCGAAAACGCGGGCCAGCTCACCAGCACTGTTCCCGTCGCAGCGCTGCCATCCGCCCGGTACACCGTGCCCTGCACGGTCGTGGTTGTTACTTGTGCTGCCGCCAATCTTGGAAGCACGGCCAGTATGATCGTAAGACCCACGATCCCTGAAAACCTCTTCCGTTGCTTTGCCCAAAAACTGTCCGTCATCCGCTTTTCCTTGATTCCTGACGCCGAGGATCTCCGGCCAAAGAAAAAGAGAGACGCCAGCGAGGCGCCTCTCTTCGGTGAATTTCTTATCGTTAAGTTCAGGATACCAACTTACCGGATAAATCTCGGCCAACTAATTTCCGGCAATAACCTACATGTTTCTTGATACTTGCAGCACTTCGATATTTTTCCTCCTCTTGACAGCTCGGCGGAACCTCAGGAATCAGGAGCTCTCTATCGAGAAACAGACCGGTTAAGCGGTCCAGTACCTCGGCATACTTCCTGGTTACCGTCCGTACTCCTTGGTTCATTAGCTCTGCTGCCTCAGCTTGCGTGAACTCCTGCAGTGCGATCCGCGCCACCAGTTCCTGCGAGAACCCATCCAGGCTTTTCAGGCATTTCTCGACATCGATAACAAATATGACCGCATCCTCGAAGTTCCTTATGCGGTAACTTGATCCGCGTCCTCGGAACTCGAGATTCCTCATTACCGATGGAACTCGCCCCATGTCCATCGAGACGCTCATGTATCTGCGCAGCAGAACCTCCGTCCGTCTCCGATAGAAGGCCAGGCCTCCCAGGGGGCGCGGTCGGGAACCCGCTGCTTTACGACTCACCGTCGCCCACACATATGGCAGGATCGGCGCGGCACTCATTGCGCACCTCCAGTAACTGCCATCGCGTGCGTGGCGTTTTTGCAGGGCCGGCCTCTGCGCCGCATGGTCGGCCTCGGTAGTCTGCGGAACATGCTCGCACAGGAAAAGCAATATATGTCCGTCCTACCCTGAGTGCGGAGCCACAGGCCTCCGCACCCTTCACAGACTTTCAGTTGTATGCGCAGGTAAGTCATCAATTCTCCAAAGCAAAGTTGACCACGCGGTTTTCTCTGAGGCTGTGTTTTTTGTTGTCCGCGGGAAAAGGAAAGCCGGAATCGCTCGCTGTGCTCTTCGGGCACAACTCTGCGGCTGGAAGCTCTCAAGTTATGGGGTGGTTTCGTGTATGAGTGCGCAGATCATTGGTCTTCTTCTGTAACTGTCATTAATTCAGGCCGCGACGCACTCGAATCCACGCTTCTCCGACGCCAATTAGCCCTTGGAGATGGCTGTTTGACCTTCTCGAAGTCGAGGATCATAGCCCGTTTTCGGCAAAAGTGTTCCGACTCTATAAGAGCGTTCTTGAACCGTCAACCTCCGGGCGTACCTGCTCCCCATGCCATCCCATATAAGCCGTTAGTTACCACAGGAATTCAGGGAAATATGCCCGATTGGCTTTTCTATGAGCAAATGCACCTGTAGTTAGATTTAGCTCTAAGACAAATATCCACAGATGAATGCCGCCCAACTCCATGAGCGTCTCCGCCTCGAAATTGCTCGCCGAATCGATCGTGGACTGACAACAGGCACTCTTCTCGCTCGCCAAAGTGGCCTCAAACCGTCCCATATATCGAATTTCCTTCATCGGAAACGCAAGCTTTCGCTGGCTGCCTTCGATCGCATCCTCGCAGCACAAGCTCTGAGCATCGAGGACCTCCTGCCTCAACGCTCACTTTCCAGTGCCGCTCCCCACGCAATTGCACGTGGAATGCACGGAAGAAAACTCGACTCAGTGCCTCTTGTCTCGCAGGCTTCGGCAATTCACGCACCGGACATTACACAAAAGGCGGCCGTCGAGCTGATTCATCTGCCGGCTGGAATCCTTGATCAACTCCGACCTCGCCGCGCTGTCGTTCGCCGGAACTGGGAGCGTTTTGTTGCCGTCCGTGTCAGCTCGGCTCAGGCCGCTCCCATGAATCCCGTCCTGACCCCGAACGCCATCGTTGTGCTCGATCGCCACTACAATTCACTCGCGCCCTATCTGCCACCGCGCCCCAGTCTGTACGCAGTGAATATTGCCAACGATCTGTCCTTTCGTTACGTCGGCTTTGAAGCTGACCACCTCATCCTTCGGCCTCACGCCCTCGAACATCCCGTCGAACTCCTCAGCCTGGGAGTTTCGGAATCTCCTTCCGGCTACATTGTGGGGCGCGTCTGTCTCTGCATCTCCGAACTGTAGAGCCGGAACATCGCGGCTCCAATTTTGGTAGCATCGCCTCGGAGGATCTTCATGGACCCGGCAGTAAACTCCGCTTTTGGACCACGACGTGACGAGGATATCGCCCTCGATCTGTTCAAGTTTGTCGCCACTACCGCAGCTGTCGGCCGGCCCGCCGCCCCGTCCACGGGCTTCGTCGCCTCGAGCGCCAGCAAGCCCGAGGATCACGTCAATCAGCTCCTCGATCTCTACGCCCGTTGTCTCAAGACCGTCGCCGGCCGCGAGAGTTCGCGTTAGCTGTGTCGGAAACACATTCTCCGATTAGCGTTGCCGTGGTTGGCGCGGGAGTCTTCGGACGCAATCATCTCCGCGTATATAGGGATCTTCAGCAGCGCGGTCACCCCATTCGGCTGGCCGCCGTCGTCGAGACGGATACCGCTCGAGCCTCCGCGCTCGCCGAAGAGTGGAACGCGCCCGTCTATCTATCACTCGATGCCTGCCTCGATGCCCGCGAGCGTGGTGAGATCACCCTGGACGCCGCCTCTGTCTGCGTCCCGACTTCTGCGCATCACGGCATCGCAGCGCCCATGCTCGCTGCCGGAATCGACGTGCTCGTCGAAAAGCCTATCGCCGCAGATACGGCGCAGGCCGCTGATCTCCTCGCACTTGCTGAGAAATACAAGCGCATCCTTGCCGTCGGCCACCTTGAGCGCTTCAACCCTGCCGTGAGCACCATCCAGTCCTGGCTCAACCGGCCGATGTTCTTCGAGGCCCACCGCCTGAGTATCTTCACTCCGCGGGCGCTCGATGTCGATGTCGTCCTCGACCTCATGATCCACGACCTCGACATCGTTCTCAGCTTTGTCCAGTCTCCTGTGCGAGACCTGCATGCTGTCGGCCTGCCTATCCTCTCCTCAAAGGTCGACATCGCCAATGTGCGCATCGAATTTGAATCTGGTTGCGTCGCCAACTTCACTGCGAGCCGTGTGAGCACCGAACGCGTTCGGAAATTGCGCTTCTTCCAGCCGCACCAGTACATCTCGATCGATTACGCCCGTCAGGATCTCATTGTCATCGACGTCGATCCGAAATCCATCCCGACCCCGGCCTTCCCCGGGCTTCCGCCGGGCCTTGCCCTGCGCAAGCCTGCAGTCCACTCAGGTGAACCCCTCCTACTCGAGATCGAGTCTTTCCTCGATTGCGTTCGCACGCGCGACACACCCCGGGTCTCCGGACACGAAGGTTTGGCCGCGCTGGCTCTCGCCCTCGAGATCAACGCGGCCATTGCAACCCATGCGCGGAGAGCCGGACTTGACGCTTCCTCCCGTGTTACGGCGTAGATCCGATCTGGTAATTGAGCGTCGCAAGTGAGAGGCGACGGTTATTGCTGTCAAGTGCGTACACCGTTTGTTGCCGGCCATCTAACACGAGCGCCTCAACGGGAGCCGTAACAACACACTCTGGACACGATCAAGTTGCAGAAGCGCGTTCGCGTACATCCCGGGATCGATGGAAAGATCTTCGTTGTCCACGATCGAGTTCGGCCTCCATCGTGCGCGTCTCAAAATTCACATTGCGAGTGAACCGGACGATCCTTCCTGTAAACGATCGACCGATGGCGTCTACCCTGACCTGCATCTCAGGCTCCAATTGACCATCTAGGAAGGCAATGACCCAACTTGGGCTTGCCAACCCTGTCATCTTGCACGAGAATTCTCTGTCGCCGGCAGGGGCCCCCGCCCGAATCCGCTTCAGGAGCAAATACCATGAACGCAACTCGCGCTGAAGCAGCACCCGGATCGAAATGGCCCAAGCATCCCTCGATTTATGAAATAAGCACTTGGGTCTGGCTTACTGGCCTGAGCCGGAATTACGGAAAGCGCATAGATCTATCGACCATCCCTTCGGACCAGTGGGATGCGATCACCAGCTACGGCTTTGACGCCGTCTGGCTCATGGGCGTCTGGGAGCGCAGCCCCGCAGGAATCGTAATCGCGAACCGCAACCCGGGCCTGCTTGAGGATTTCCACCGCGCCCTCCCCGACTTCCGTCCCGAAGACAACGTCGGATCGCCTTACTGCATTCGCCGCTACACTGTTGACCCGCACCTTGGAGGCCCGAAGGGCCTCGCCGCCGCTCGTCGCGAGCTCTCACGGCGAGGCATGAAGCTCATCCTCGATTGGGTCCCCAATCATGTGGCTCCGGACCACCCCTGGGTTGCAGATCATCCCGACTACTTCATCCGCGGCAGCGGGGACGACGCCAACAACGATCCATCATCCTTCATCGAGATCGGAGGAACAGTCTTCGCCTGCGGACGCGACCCGTTCTTTCCGGCATGGCCAGATGTCCTGCAGCTGAACGCCTTTGCCCGCGGCCTGCGGCACGAAGTCATCGAGACGCTCTCGAACATTGCCCAGCAATGCGACGGCGTCCGCTGTGACATGGCAATGCTCGTCCTCAACCCCATCTTCGAACGCACCTGGGGCCTCCGTGCTGGCCCGCCACCCGCAACCGAATACTGGCGAGATATCATCCCGGCCATCAAGAATGCTCATCCCGGCTTTCTCTTCATCGCCGAGGCCTACTGGGACCGCGAGTGGGACCTCCAGCAGCAGGGCTTCGACTTTTGCTATGACAAAAAGCTCTACGACAGGCTCGAGCATGGCAGCGCCGAGAGCATCCGGCTCCATCTTTGCGCTGATCTGGCTTACCAAAACAAGCTCCTCCGCTTCATCGAAAACCACGATGAGCCTCGCTCTGCTGCCTCGTTTCTACCCGCAAAGCTCCGCGCTGCCGCCGTCACTATGTCCACACAGGTCGGAGCAAAGCTCTTCCATGAAGGACAATTCGAAAGCCGCAAGGTAAGGCCGCCGGTCTTTCTCGGCAGGCGTCCCGATGAGCCAGTGAATCAGGACCAGCGCCGCTTTTACATGAAGCTGCTCGAAGCTATCGATCACCCGGTGTTCCGTGAGGGCGACTGGAGCCTCTGCGAGAGAGCAGGCTGGCCCGATAACCAGAGTTTTCTGAATCTTGTCGCCTGGAGCTGGCGCAAAGATGAAGAGCGGTACCTGATCGTGGTCAATCTGAGCGATTTATCCGCGCAGGCCCAGGTTCGGGTCCCCTGGCCTGAGGCCGCCGGTAGAAAGTGGCAATTGAATGATCTACTCTCAGGCATAACCTTCGATCGCGACGGAGATCCAATGCTCTCTCCCGGCCTTTATGTCGAGCTTAGCCCGTGGAACTTCCACTTCTTCCGGTTTGTCCGATGACCTGACGACCGTTAGTGAAAATCGTGCGACCGCACATCCAGCGCCCTGTCAGAGAGCGGCGTCAGCCTCGTTGCCTTCACATGAATCACATCATCCTGATTCTGGAGTGGCCCCTCGACTAACAGAAACTTGCTCCGCGTCACGATCAGGCGCTGTCTTTCATAAACATCAGGCGTAACGATTACGTTCGCAATCCCCGTCTCATCCTCCATCGAGAGAAAGATGAACCCCTTCGCTGTCCCCGGACGCTGTCGCGCAATCACACATCCCGCCGTCCTCACGAACTCCCCGTCTTGTCTCTGCCGCAATTGTTGCGCTGACAACACCCCTTGCCGATTCAACTCCGCACGTCTGTAGTGCATCGGATGCTTTCCGACAGTCAGCCCCGTCCCCGCATAATCCGCCGCCAGACGCTCTTCCGTCTTCATCTGTCTGAGCGGCTGCGCCTCTGAATCTTCCCGCAGCCCTTCACTGTTCTGCTTCAGCAGCGGCCCTTCCAGCCTGCCCGCGCGCTCCACCTGCCATAACGCATCTCTGCGGTGTGCAATCCCGCCCAGGCGATTCAGTGCGCCGATCCGCCCCAGCAGTGTCAGCTCTTTCCGGTTTAATAACGGGACGCGCAGCGCCAGGTCCTCCGTCGACTGGAACAGCCCATCTCTCAGCCGCGTCTCGACCAGCGCCTCACCCGATTGCTTCTGCAACCCCTTCGCATACCTCAGGCCTAGTCGCAGCGAGAGCGTTCCGTCACTCTCATGCTCGATGGTGCATCCCCACTCCGACACCTGCACATCGATCGGCTTCACACGCAGCCCATGTCGCTGCGCATCCTTTACCAACACGGCCGGCATATAGAATCCCATCGGCTGGTTATTCAGAATGGCGCAGGTAAAAGCTGCCAGATACTTCACCTTGAAGTACGCCGAAGCGTAGGCAATCAAGGCAAAACTCGCCGCGTGCGATTCGGGAAATCCATATAGCGCGAATGAGCTGATGTTCTGGACAATTTCCGCCTGAACCTTCTCGTCGATTCCGTTGGCCGTCATGCCAGCCCTGAGCTTCCCTTCAAGATTTTTCATCCGCTCCCACGAGCGCCGCATACCGACAGCTCTACGCAGCTCTTCAGCTTCAGCTCCCGTGAAATTCGCTACCGTCATCGCCATGCGCAGCAGCTGCTCCTGAAAGAGCGGAACCCCCAGCGTCCGATGCAGCACCGGCTCCAGCGAAGGATGCGGATAGGTGACCTCCTCTTTCTTCTGCCGCCGTCGCATATACGGGTGCATCATTTTTCCAACAATTGGCCCCGGCCGGATGATCGCCACCTGCACCACCACATCATAGAATTTTTCCGGCCGGTTCCGCGGCAGTGAGGCCATTTGCGCGCGGCTCTCTACCTGAAATAGGCCGACGGTATCGGCTCGCTGCAGAGTTTCATACACCTCCGTTTCCTGCGGCAGATTCCCCAGGTCGACTGGGTCCCCATAGTGCCGCGGAATCAACTCCAGGCAATCCTTCAGCACAGCCATCATCCCCAGCCCTAGCAGGTCGACCTTGATGATGCCCAGATCGGCGCAGTCTTCCTTGTCCCACTGCACCACTGTGCGGCCCGCCATCGACGCGCGCTCCAGCGGAACCACGCAGTTCAGCTGCCCCTGACAGATCACCATGCCGCCCGAGTGTTGCCCAAGATGCCGCGGAAGATCCTGAATGCGCATGCATAACTCGAGATACTTCGCGATCCGCGGATGCTGCAGATCGAACCCCGCATGCTGAAACGAATGCGCCATCGTATCCGTCTTCCCGCGCCACTCCCACTGGCTCACAAGACTCGACAGCCGCCCCAGCGCGTCCTCATCAAACCCAAGCGCCTTGCCTACTTCGCGTGCCGCCGATTTGCCTCGGTACGTAATCACATTCGCCGTCATCGCCGCGCCCAGCTCACCGTACCTCTCATACACGTACTGGATCGCCTTCTCGCGCATCTCTTCCGACGGCAGATCGAGATCGATATCCGGCCACTCGCCGCGGCTCTCACTCAGGAACCGCTCGAAGAGAAGATCCATCCCGACCGGATCGACCGCCGTAATCTCCAGCGCATAGCAAACTGCAGAATTCGCCGCGCTGCCCCGGCCCTGAATCAGAATCCCGTTGCGCTTGCAGTACTGAACGATGTCCCAGACGATGAGGAAATATCCCGCAAAGCCAAGCTTCGCGATCAGCGCTAGTTCGTGTTCCACCTGCTTCTTGGCGCGTGGAAGCAGTTCCCTCTTCTCCGCTACGCCATAACGAAGAGCAACCCCCTCCGTCACACGCTTCTTTAAGAAGCTGTCCATCGTCTCGCCATCCGGCACCGGGTAGCGCGGAAACTCATACCCCAGATCGTTCAGCTCAAATTGCAAACGCGACGAAAGCTCTATCGTGTTCTCAACCGCACCGCGCACATCGCGAAAGAGTGCCACCATCTCCCGCGCCTGCCGCAGATATCGCTGGCTGTTCAGCGCAAGCAGCCTGCCCGCTTGATCAAGCGGCACGTGGTTTCGAATCGCCGTAAACAGATCCAGAATCTCGCGGTCATAAGCCTTCGCATAGCGCACGCCATTCGTCGCAATCACCGGCAGTTTCAGTGAACGCGCAATGCGCAGCGCCGCTTGATTCCGCCACTCCTCTTCACGTTCGCGATGGCGCTGTAGCTCGATATGCACATTCTCTCTGCCGAAGATCCGCACCAGTTCCTCGACCGTCTCCCGTCCTGCTTCCTCTCCGTGATTCACCAGCGCCGCAGCCAGCGGGCCTTCATCTCCGCCTGTCATGCACACCAGCCCCGCCGCATATCGCCGCAGATCGTCGAGCGTGGCCGCGCCTTCTCCCTTCGCTTTTTCCCGCATTTTGAACTGCGTCACAAGCTGGCAGAGATTCTGGTAGCCAATGCGCGATTCGCACAGCATTGGCAGGCGCGCCGGCTGCGCCGCCTGCTGATGTGGAAGCCAGTTCGGAGGCGTCAGCCGCGGCCCGAAATCCGATATCGCAATCACCGCCCCGATATGTGCCCGTACTCCGTTTCGCTTCGCGCTGGTGTGGAATCTCGCCGCCCCATACACGCCGTTGCGGTCAAGCAGCGCCACTGCCGGCATCTCCAGTTCCAGCGCACGCTCGATCAGGTCTTCCGGCTGCGAGGCCCCCTCAAGAAAGCTGTAGGCGCTCGCCGCATGCAGTTCCACATAGCGTTCAGTCATAAAGCGCCGTCATCCGCC
>JAFAKX010000201.1 GCA_019234945.1 Silvibacterium sp. | reverse complement strand
GCGGGAGCCAACTGCAACGCACCGCTGCTCGTCGCGCTCGCCGATGCCTTCTGCGCCTCGGGATTCGCCGTGGTGCGCTGTGATCTGCCCTTCCGGCAGGCGCGGTCTCACGGACCTCCACAGCGCGGCAGTGCGGAGCGCGACCAGCAGGGACTTCGGGCGGCGGTTGAGGCGATCCAGCGTGAGGTCCCCGGCCGGGCCTTCCTCGGCGGGCACTCATACGGGGCCAGGCAGGCGTCGATGCTGGCGGCTTCTGAGCCCGGGCTTGTTGAGGCGCTGCTGCTGCTCTCGTACCCGCTGCATCCCCCGCATCGCCCCGCGGAGCTGCGCACCGCGCACTTTCCCCGGCTGACTACTCCAGCGCTGTTCGTGCATGGCACACGCGACGGCTTCGGGTCTCTCGCAGAGATGGAGGAGGCGCGGAAACTCATTCCCGCCAGGACGCGGCTGCTGCCAGTGGAGGGTGCGGGCCACGAACTGATGTCCGGGCGCAACCGGGAGCAACTGCCGCAGATCGTGGTCGGGGCGTTTTTGGGCTTTGTTCAGGATCAGTAACCTGCACCCCCTCCCCCATTAATCCCTATGTTGCGCTATCTATCAGATTCCATGGGTCCTGGTCGGTGGCACTCGGGCCACTTAATTGATTCCATGGATCTTGCCAGTTTCTGCCTTGCGTTCTATGAAGTACGCGATGATGTGCATTGCCGCAGTGATCGATCCTGTGATCGAGTCGGGCGATCCGGTCTGAAAATGAAAAAGCCCGCCGTCCGGTGGCGGGCTCTTCCCAGGCCTCTAATTTTATTTTACCGGAATGGCAGAAATTCTCGGCCAACGACGCGGGAGGTGGTTGCCTTCAGATCTCGACTACAACCTTTCCCAGCGAGCCTGATTCGACGAGGGCGTGCGCTGAGGCGATCTCGGCGGTCGAAAAGCGTCGTGGGTTGAGAAGCGGTTTCAGCTTGCCAGCTTCGGCGAGCGCCGCGGCATTGGCCAGTATTTCACCGTGATGCGCCCGGCCTTCGCCGGTGAGAAGGGGTAGCAGAGTAAAGACGCCCGAGTAGGTAGCTCCTCGGAAGGAGAGCGGGGCAAGGGCGTAGGAGCCCCATCCCAGGCAGCTCACAGCGTGGCCGGTGTAGCGTTTCACAGCGGCGAAGGATGCGTCCAGTGTCGCGCCTCCTACGGTGTCGTAGACGATGTCGAAGCCTTTGCCTCCGGTGTGGGCCGCGACGTATTCCTCAACAGAAGTAGACCGGTAGTGGATTGCGGTGGCGCCGAAGGCTTCGACGATCTTTGCTTTGTCAGGTGAGACAGTCGCGAAGACCTTGGCTCCGAAGGCGCGGGCGAGTTGGACTGCGATATGCCCCACACCACCTGCTCCTGCGTGGACCAGCACGAGTTGCCCCTCATGGACCCCGGCGCGGTCTACCAGACCCTCCCACGCCGTGATGACGCTCAGGGGCATGGCTGCAGCCTCACGCATAGAGAGACTCTGCGGCTTATGCGAGAGCAGACCGGTATCGGCAACCACAAACTCTGCAAGTGTGCCCTGATGGCCGCCCACCCCTCCGACCATGCCATACACTTCGTCTCCCGTCTGGAAGGCGGTTACGCCTGGTCCCACTTCTTCGACCATGCCCGCCATGTCGAGGCCGAGAACCGCGGGCAGAGGCTGCTTGGCGTGTGCAGCTTTTCCGGCGCGGATCTTCGTGTCCAGCGGATTGACCCCACTGGCGGCAATCCTGACCAGCACCTGGTTCGTCCCAAGTTCCGGACGCGGAAGTCCTACTTCTCGAAATTCTCCGCCGGGCGTTTCGACGATCCAGGCTATTTGCCTCATCGCAACGGCGATCTCCCTCAATCTGCGTCTCATGCCGAAGCCGGAGACACCTTCGAAAACAGCGGGATCAGCCCCTCGAGCAGGGTGGGATGAGTCAGAACGGCGTCGCGTAGGCTGGTGTAGGGAAGCCCGGCGATCATTGCGATCTGTACAGCTCCCATGATTTCTCCTCCGCCTGTGCCGAAGACGGTGAAGCCGAGGATATTGTCACTCTTCGCGTCAATCAGAGCTTTCATGAATCCGCGGGTCTCGGAAAGGGTACGTGTGCGCAGGGTGGCAAGCATGGGGACTTTGGCCAGTCGGTAAGGAATGCCCTTTGCTTTGGCCTCGGTTTCGTTGAGGCCGACGCGGGCCAGTTCCGGATCGGTAAACATGCAGTTGGGAACCTGTCGTCCCGTTGTGACGTGATGACCGCCGGTCATGTCACTTAAGACCACGCGGAAATCGTCGAAAGAAATGTGCGTAAAAAATGGACTGCCTACGCAGTCACCAACAGCCCAGACATCGGGTGCAGTCGTTCGCCGATGCTCATCGACTTTGATGAACCCGCGGTCGGTCAGCTCTACTCCGGCAAGCTCCAGTCCGATGCCTACTGTGTTCGGTGTGCGGCCGGTTGCGACGAGGAGATCGGTGCCTTCTAGAACTTGTTCCGAGCCGCCGACGGTCATTTGCAGCCTAATCGATTTCCCAGACTGTCCCTCAACGCGATAGCAATTACCGCCCAGCGCCAGCTCGATACCCTCGTCGCGGAAAAGCTCTTCGAGTGCCGCAGAGACGTCTTCATCTTCCCGGTGCGTCAGGCGCTTGTTGTGGTCGACAACGGTAACCTTGCTGCCGAAGCGGCGCATCGCCTGCGCGAGTTCCAAACCAACGTAGCCGCCGCCGAGCACGAGAAGGTGATCCGGGATGTGATCCAGCTCAAGGGCTTCGATATGGGTCATCGGCTTTGATTGCGCGAGGCCGGGAATATCCGGCAAGATCGCGCGAGTTCCGGTGCCAATTACGACTTTGTCGCCACGAACGACCTGCGTTCCACCCTTAGCGAGAGTGACTTCCAATGTTTTGG
Source organism: Silvibacterium sp. (assembly GCA_019234945.1). Lineage (GTDB taxonomy): Bacteria > Acidobacteriota > Terriglobia > Terriglobales > Acidobacteriaceae > Silvibacterium. Next base: position 35,506 of record JAFAKX010000201.1, on the reverse strand, counting down.
GCGCGATAAAGTGCGCCGAGCCCATGATGAGCTCCGCGCCGCTCGCCTTGTAATTGTCGAGATGCACCTGCACGAGGCCGTCGACCATTTTGCGCTTGCGGTCGCGGACCCCGGGCATGCTGATGCGAACGTTGTCCTTGCTGATCCCAAACTCTTCGCTCCGATAGAAGTAAGAGGCGACCTTGGCGCTATGGATGATGTTCTTGCTGGGCAGGCAGGCGATGTTCGGACATGAGCCGCCGATGTACTTTCGCTCGATCACAGCGACTCGCTTGCCTTTCTTTCCCATTGTCCAGGCAATGTACTTACCGGCTTCGCCGCTGCCCAGAATTACGATGTCATACTCTGCTGACACTGAATGATTGGGGCTCATAGGCACTCCTCTCGCGGTGGCGATTTACTTTAGGGGGCCCGTACGTCAGTTGGCTGGCACTATGTAGAAGCAGAGGAAGTCCGCGACGGTTCATCTTTTTCGCGAAAAAAAGGCAGGCAGCGCTTCAAGCCTGCCTGCCCATTGGCGGGTAGTCTTCTACTGCTTCAAAGCGCTCTCGACGGCTGCAATCACCTCCGGAGACTCCGGGGTGATATTGGGCTCGAAGCGGGCGACGGGGTTGCCATTGCGGTCAAAGAGAAACTTGGTGAAGTTCCACTTGATTTCGCCGCCGAGCTTGGGGTCGGTCGACTTGTCGGTGAGAAAGACATAGAGCGGCGTGATGTCGTCGCCTTTCACCGAGACCTTGGACATCATGGGGAAGCTCACGTTGTACTTGTTGGTGCAGAACTTCTTGATCTCTTCGTTCGTGCCCGGCTCCTGGCTGCCGAAGTTGTTGGCCGGGATGCCCACGATGACAAAGCCCTTGTCCTTGTAGGTTTCGTAGAGCTTTTCGAGGCCGGCGTACTGCGGCGTGAATCCGCATTTACTGGCAACATTCACCAGCATGACTACTTTGCCGTGGTATTCCTTGAGGCTCACGGGCTGTCCGTCGATCGATTTCAGGGTGAAGTCATAAATGGTTTTGACTGCAGCAGTCATGGCTCCTCCTGCGAGGCAAAGGGCGAGTATCAAGGCGAACTTGCGCATAGCGTCCTCCGAATGCTGAGGGCCATGATAGCTGATGTCAGAGCTGATGTTTGTCAAGGGTTTGTCAACGAAGGCCACGGCGGACGGACTGTTGTTGAGGAACTACCCTGTCCGCGGCTGCGGCAACATGCGTTGACACCGACTTCTCGCCATCGCTAGGCTGACCGCGAATCCTGCTCTTCTCCGCTCTGATTCACTCGATTTATTTCGTCAAGGCATGCATGCGACGCGCGGCTCTGGGTTTTCGAGTGCACTCCGGATGGACAGCGCTGGTTGCCGTGTCGTTGGACGGCGGCTCGCCACGGATTCTTGCTCGCCAACGGCCTCAGCTTGTCGCAACCTATACCCCGGAGTTCCGCCAGCCTTATCATGCGGCGGAGAGAAAGCCTCTCACCGAAGCCGGGCCGTTCATCGCGCGCGTCGAATCGGAATCGGCTCGTCTCGCCTGCGAGGTCATGGAAAAGGTCCAGGAAAATCTCAGCCTGGAAGGACATGAGGTTGGCCGCTGCGGCATACTTCTGGCCTCAGGCAGGCCGTTGCCCGATCTGGCCGGCATTCTTGCGTCTCATGCGCTGATCCATAGCGCCGAGGGCGAGCTGTTCCGCAACGCATTGCTCGCTGCCTGCCGGTCACACGGCTTTCCCGTGTTTGCGTTGAAGGAAAGCGCGTTGCTCGAGACGGCTAGTAAAACTCTCGGCCTGCCAGCGGACACGGTCGCGCGTCGCCTCTCGCTCCTCGGAGCGGGGCTCGGCGCGCCGTGGTCACAGGACGAGAAATTCTCGGCCCTTGTTGCCTGGCTCGCTCTACTCAACTGATTCGTGAATTGCCCTGTCAGTGCTGCGCTACCGCTGCTGTGCCGCGGGAGGGGGCGTTTCAGCATTGTCCCGGATGTTCGTTCAGAGCAAACTTGTCTGCCGGCGATTATGCAAGCAGATTCAGGAAATGGCTGGACGTGATCGCGGCGTGCGGAAACACCAGATCAAGGTCTTGCGCTCCGATCTGTTTGCAGGCAGCCTCTGCCAGCACCTGGCGGAAATCCGTGGTGACAGCGAGATCGCGGCCTTCATTGAGCTGTTCAGGCGCAAGTCCGGGCCAACGACCATAGACCCGGCCGCCCTTAACCCTGCCACCCATCACGAACATAACGTTGGCGTGGCCGTGGTCGGTGCCCCGAGTACCATTCTCGCGAGCCGTGCGGCCAAACTCGGACATGGTGACGACTGTGAGGTCTTCGGCCTCGGGACCCATGTCAGTCCAAAAAGCCGAAAGCGATTGCGAAAATTCGCGTAGCCTGTCGGCGAGCTGCCCGTTCACGCTGCCTTCGTTCTGGTGATGGTCCCAACCGCCAATGTCTGCGAAGGCGACTTCCACGCCGAGGTCTGCTTTCAGCAACTGGGCAATCTGCATCATGCTTTCGCCAAATCGGCCCCTGGGATAAACGGCGCCTGCCGCCGGCGTGTACTTGCGCGGATCGGCGGACTCGAGCATCTTGATCGCCTCGAAGGTTTCCCTGCCTGCGCTATGCAAGACCGTATCGACCGTCTGGTCATAAATAGTCTCGAATCCTGAGGTGGCCGGGAGTGCTGCAGATCCTGCCTCGGCAAGACGAAAGTCGCGCAAGTTGTCGAGCGCGAGCGCCGGAATTCTGCCCTGCAGAGTTCGAGGCATCTGGGCGCTGAGCGCAACGGCACGGAACGGGGTCCGGACCTCACGCCGGGATTCGTCTTCTGCCTGAAGCGCGCGATTCAACCAGCCATCCTCCGTTGCCTTGATGCCCGGAGTTCCCGATTCCATGAAATCCTGCGCGTCAAAATGCGAGCGCGTCACATCGGGAGATCCTGCAGCGTGTACGAGGGCGAGGTGTTTCTGGTCCCATAGCGGCTTGAGACTCTGCATCGCGGGATGCAGTCCGAAGAAGCCGTCGAGATCGATGATTTGTTCGCGGGGAATCGCGATTGACGGGCGCATCTGGAAGTATGACGGCTCACTGTGCGGGATTACGATATTCAGGCCATCGGCAGCGCCTCGTTGAAAGATAACGACCAGCTTTCGGCGATTCCGCAAGGCGGTTGTGGCCTGCGCCAAGACGGCGCGCGTAAGGAAGGCGGGAATGGCTGCCGTGCCGACCAGCGCCATTGCTCCGCGTTTCAGGAATGCTCGACGTGTTTCCATGCTTGTCCCTCGCTCATCGGCGCTGAAAGTCCGGAGACCCGAGCAGCAGACCGGCCGCTGTGGCGGTGGTGTTTGGGGCGGACCCGGTCTGAGCGGCGGGCGCAAAGAGATCGCCACGATGTGCGGCAGTGAGCTTTGCCGGAGCCGCAGTACCTGCAGGAGCTTGCGGTGTTTCCATCTCACGGACAACAGTCTCGTGCGTATGTGCATTCACGCGACCATCCAGCAGACTTTGCTCAAGCTGGGCTTCGATCAGCGATGAATCCTGCGCCGTGTTTGAAGGGAGCGCTACCCGAACTCCTGGAATGCGGTTGGAGGTGAGGGCAAGGGCAAAGTTCAAACGGGCCAGCAGGGACTCTGCACCGAGCCACGGATCGCCTTTGAGCGAATAGCCGTTTGGCTGCTGAACACCGTAGAGCGGCATGCCGAGGCGTTCGAGAGAGGCTGTCAGAAAGGCTGCGTTATCGATGTTTGCGTCCGTTGCCCGCAGCGAGGAGGCAACGAATTCGAGAGGCGTTTTCAGTTTGGCGCGATATGCATCGCGGGACCAGAACTCCGGCGAGCGGAACATGGTTCGCAGCACCTGCCGGATCTCGCCGTGGGTTTTCAGATAGGTCTTCGTCATGCGATCGACGAGTGCGGGCGGCGGCGTGTCACTCACGAAACGAGTAGCGAGCTTGGTGGAGAGGAAACGAGCTGTCGCGGGACTCGTTGCCAGCATGTGAAGCACTTCGGCCCCTTCCTGCTCCCCGCCTTCACGGATAGTGCGGCCCATGACCAGCTTCGTCCCCGGCTCATGTCTGCGCGGGTTGAATTCAAAGGAGTGACCTGGGTCGCGGCCGTCAACACCCCAGCCCGTGAAGACCCTGGCGACTTCAGTGACATCGCGCTGCGTATAGCCGCCGTTGACTCCGAGCGTGTGCAATTCCATAAGCTCACGGGCGTAGTTTTCGTTCAGGCCGGGCGCAGCGTTCTTTCCCCGAGGATTTTGTGCAGCCCGCATCGCAGCCATGGAGTGCGGCCCGATGCTTTGCTGATTATCGAGATAGATCAGCATCGCCGGACTGTGTGCCACCGCGCTGAGGAGGTCTTCAAACCTTCCCAGAGCATGCGGACGTATGACGTCCCGCTCGTAGGTGGCCACGTACCACGGTTCCTCTCCGTTTTTATGGATGTAGATGTTGAAGTGATTGAACCAGAAGTCGGTCATCACCTCCTGAAGCTGCCGGTTGCTGTAAACCGCACGCAGCAGTTTCTGCTGCATCAACTCGCCTTCGACCACGCGAGCGGGCTGCACCAGGGCAAGCAGATTTTCTTTTTGCTCCGGCGTCATCCCGGATACGAGCTGTTGACGTTCAGCAGGCTTGAGCTGCTGCAGAAAAAGTCTCGCTGTGCCCGGTGGCATGGAAAGCAGCGTTGTCCAGCGTTCGGTGGCGGAAACGCGCAGCAGAGCGCCCATGTCCACCTTTGGTGTTTCGGGCCCTGGTGTTTCGGGGCCTGGCGGCGTGTGAATCGCTTCGCCCTGCGCTGGTAGACCCTGCTGGATCACAGTTTGCGGCTGATCAGCCTTGTTCTCGCGGCGTTCGCGATAGCCGGCGAGTGCGCTGGCATAGATGGCGTGCTCGACCGGTTCGGTGGGCATGCCGATTTTGCCTGCATCGAGCTGGCGAATGGTTGGGTTCGGCGGAAACCTGCGGATCAGTTCGTCCGTGCTCAGACGCATTGCCGGTAACGCGGCAAGCCGGGTTTCCACACCGGAGTCATCGAGTTTTTCGGGATGAAGCTGCTGGTCAATCCAGCGCATTGCGCCCATCGACTGGACACTTTCGACATCGTCTGGCCGGGCACCGAACGTGAGCCGGTCGATGGCATGCTCGGCTGATTCCCGCGAGGTGAGTCGCTGCGATCTGGCTGGCGGTGTACGGTCCTGTGCGGAGGCCTCAGGTGCCGTAGCTGCGAGCGTAAAAGCGAGCAGCAGGCCGGGATACATTGCGATCGACCAAACTGGAGTCATAGAGGACGCTTATGGGCCTGCTCTCTTCAGACTGGATTCTTCAACGAAAGTTGCGCTGGGGCTCATTTTCGGTCCCGCTTTGGAAACTCACATTCGACAGAACTCCCAGGCTGGAAGGCCGTCCATTCACGCTACAGCTGCAGCGTGGATGAATACGCAGCGCCGCTTCCGGCTACTCACGCCTGCACGGGCTTCAGCTGACGTTCCGAAGCGCCAGTCAGTGCCGGCGCTACTGCTGCTGGGGCGGAGGAGGCGGTTGCGGCTGGTTCTGCTGTTGCTGCTGCATCTGCAGCATCTGCTGCTGGCGCATCTGCTGGAGTTCCTGCATCATCTGCTGGGGCGTGCGCACTCCGCCGCCCGGCTGTTGCGGAGCCAACGGCTGCGGAGGCTCGACGGGATTAGAAATCAGGGGCTGCTGGGGAGGATCGTCGTCCGCGTCCTCCTCCTGATTGATCAGCTCGGGCCGCATAGGGGCAGCGGCGCTGGGAACGCCGCCGGCGCGAGGGGTCAGCGTGAGCTGCTTCGGGGTGCCGGCATCGGTGCGGCCCAGCATGACGACGTTGTATCCCGTGCCGTCGAGCAGTTCAGAGATGACCTCCTGCGGATCGCCCGGGCCGTAGGTTCCGAAAACGCGCTGGTCCTTGCTGAGGCCGTCCACGGTCATGCCTGCGTCGGCAGTGAGCCGGCGCATGATGTCGATAAGGCTGGAGTTGTCGGCGTGGATGGAGAGCTGGCCCTGCTCAAGGTCGATCTTCGCGGGCCGGGCTGGCTTATCAAGAAGGGAAGGCGGAGTGGCGGTGTACTGTGTAACGGCCTGAGGCTGAGCCGGAGGCGGTGCGGCAGCGGGCGGCTTCTGTTGCCTGCGCACGTAGGGCGGCTGCTGACTCTGGGCGTACGAAGGGTGCCGTTGTTCTCCGTCGGGTGACTGCTGGAACTGATGGTTGCGCGGAGCAGGGACGAAGGTGCCCATCTGGTCGGAAACCTGCGCCACCGCGGCTGCTGAGAGCGCGAGCCAGGCAAAGCCGGTCAGCCCGAGAGTCCTGATTCCAAAATGGATTATGGGTTTCATCAAACTGCGCCCGGAAGTTCCGCCCCAAACCCCTCTCTATACTAGACTAGCAGTGGTTTGGGTTTGCTCACTCACTTTTTGGTCCTCTTTCAGAATATGCCGCTCCGCGTGACCCGTTTTGATCTTCGCCCGGTTCTTGTCCTTCTGCTGGTTGCGGTATCGCTCACGCGGCCTGCGCGCGCGGTCACCTGTGTTACGGGAAGCGAGATGAACGCGCCACAGCGCGATCAGCTGGCACAGTCGGCGCGGACGCTCGCCGGCGATATCAAGGCGGGCAATGTTGCTGCGGTTCGGCAGGCGACGATTGCGGCTGTGGCGTCCCAGTTCGATCCGATTGCCGCCGGCATTCAGAGCATCGCGCCGCAGATCCAGAACGCCACGCTTACGGTGAACGCGGTTTATCTGCTGAAGGCTTCGGACCTCAAGTCCACGCAGGAGGAGACGCAGTTCTTCTGCTCAGTGCCCGGCTCGGCGCTGATCGTGACGCTGACGATTCCCCAACTGCCACCGGGAGATTATGCGCTGCTGCTTGTGCGGGCAACAGGCGTGGAGCATCCGCAGCAGCTCACGCTGCTGGTGCAGAATGATCCGGCAGGCAGCGCGGAGTGGAAGCTGGCGGGGTTCTTCCCGCGTCCTGTCGACGCGGCTGGTCACGACGGCGTGTGGTACTGGAAGCAGGCTCGCGACTATGCCCAGAAGAATCAGGAGTGGAACGCGTATTTCTACTACCAGACGGCGGCCTTTCTGCTGACGCCGGTAGATTTTCTATCCAGCCCAAACCTCGAAAAGCTGCACAAGGAAGCGCAGACGGTGCGGCCGGCGGAGATGCCCGGCCAGAATCCGATGACGCTCAAGGCCGGCAGCCAAAGCTTCGATATCACCAGCATGCGCACGGACAGCTCGCTGGGTGGGCTCGACCTGGTGATCAACTACAACGCGAAGGATGTCTCGGACCCCGTGGCCACGCACGCCCAGATCGTGGAACTGATGAAGGCCATGCTCGCGCAGTATCCGCAGCTTCGACAGGCCTTTCACGGACTCTGGGTGCACGCTCACGCGGCGAACCAGAATCCGTACGCCATTGAGCTCCCCATGAACCAGATTTCTTAGCCCCCGACGACTGAAGCGACGCACAAACTTACACACGAGGACATGCCGTTCGTATGGCTAACCTGATGGAAAAGACGCTCAGCCAGGCAATTGCGCAGCGCCGCGCCACACCGAGCTTCGATGGATCGCCGATTCCCACCGAGGACCTGAAAAAGATCATCGAGGCTGGGCTGAAGGCTCCGAGTGGCTACAATATGCAGCCGTGGCGCTTTATTGTGGTGCGATCGCCGGAGCAGCGGAAGCGGCTGAGGTGGGCGAGCTTCAACCAGGCGAAGGTCGAGGAGGCCCCCGTGGTCATCGTGGCCTGCGGGGACGCCGACGGCTGGCGAACGGGCGACCTTGAAGAGATGCTGCGCATGGGCTGCGAGGGCGGCATGCCGGAGAACTATGCCGAGCAGGCGCGACAGAACATTCCGAACTATCTGTCGAATCATCCGAACCTGACGGCATGGCTCAACAAGCATGTGATGATTGCCTTGACCAGCATGATGCTGATGGCCGAGGTGCTGGGCTACGATACGGCTCCGATGGAGGGCTTCGAGCAGGAGAAGGTGCGCGAAGTGCTCAAGCTGCCGTTGAGTTACCACGTGGTCGCGTTGCTGGCACTGGGACGCCTGAAGGGCGAAGACAAGTTTGACGGCGGCCGCTTCAGCATGGGTGTGACCGTGTTTGAGAACGAATACGGCAGGCCGCTGAAGCTCTAGCTGGTCAACTGCTGATGACACGCGAATATCCTGAACGGCCGATTGCCGGAGTGGGGGCGGTGATTCTCGACGGCAACCGCGTGCTCCTGGTCGAGCGCGGGCAAGCTCCGCTCAAAGGCGAGTGGTCGCTGCCGGGCGGCGCACTCGAGCTGGGCGAAACGCTCGAAGAGGGCATCCGCCGCGAAGTGCTCGAAGAGACCGGCCTGGTGGTCGAGCCGCTTGCCGTGGTCGAAGTACTGGACCGCATCGCGCGAGACGCCGAGGGGCGTGTTCAGTACCACTACGTTCTCGTGGATTTTCTGTGCCGAGTAACAGGGGGCGATCTAGCCTGCGCAACCGACGCCGCTGATGTGCGCTGGGCTACTCTCGCCGATCTGGCTGCGGTCGCGCCTTTCACGGTTGCGGTGATCCAAAAAGCGTTCGAAATGGCACAGTCGCAGCGCTGAAGTCTTCGCCTTCCGCGATAAAATGGGCTGACACCGGGCCCTTATCAGCGGCCGAGCGCAAAATCGAATAGCCAGTGAGCGATTCTCCTAACGTTGTCACCATGCCTCCGCCGCGACCCGACCCTCTCCACAGGAGGGCGAGCAGGCGTCCATTATGGCGGGGCCTGCTGGTTCTGGTCTGTTTTCTGATCGGGCTTGTGCTGTATGCCTGCCTGCGTCCGCTGGAGCTGGCCCTGACCGCTCTTCAGGTGAAGCTGCGCTTTGACGGCATCAGCAGCCGCTATGTGAATCTCGACGGTTACCGCATTCACTACTTCGAGGGAGGCTCGGGGCCGCCGATCGTGCTGATTCATGGCCTGGGCAGCAGGGCCGAGGACTGGGCCAATCTGATGCCGCAGCTTGTGCATGGCGGACGCCACGTCTACGCCATTGACATGCTCGGCTACGGGCGCTCGTCGCGACCAGGAGACGCGGCGTACTCGATTCCGCAGGAAGCCGAAGTTGTCGAAAAGTTCATGGCATCGCAGAACCTGGGCCAGACCGACCTAGCTGGCTGGTCGATGGGGGGCTGGGTGGCGACGCGCGTGGCGCTCGACGAGCCGGACCGGGTGCGACGGCTGGTGATCTATGACAGCGCGGGGCTGCGGTTCGACGTGCCGTTCAAGGTGTCGCTTTTCTGGCCGGAAAATCCGCAAGCACTGGCCGCGCTCAACGACCTGTTGTCACCGGGGCGGGGGCCGACGCTCCCGGGCATATTGCAGGTCGACATCCTTCGGCTCGTTCGCCGCAACGGATGGATTGTGCAGCGCAGCATGAACTCCATGTTGACGGGAGCGGATCTGCTGGACGGCAAGCTCGGCGGCCTGAAGATGCCTGTCCTGATCGTATGGGGAAAAAAGGACCAGCTTACGCCCGTATCTCTGGCGTACATCTTTCACGCACAGATACCGCAATCAGTGCTGGAGATCTACGATGACTGCGGGCACCTGGCGCCGCGCGCATGCGCCGGCCGCATCGGCCCGAATACGCTGGATTTTTTGCGCGCAGTGCCACCAATGGCTCCCCAGATCAAGGAAATTCCGGCAGGGGACTAGGGGCCTCTCACCAAGCCCTGGCTACTCTTCGGCTTTCCACACGTATGCATTGGGCTGTGGCAGGCCGATGTGCGCGAGCACGCGACAGACGAACTGCCGCGCCATTTCGGTAGAGTCGATGGGCTTGTTGTAGAAGGCGGGAATGACCGGAAAGATGGTCGCGCCGGCGTCGGCGGCCAGTGTCATATTGCGCAGATGAATCTTGTTGAACGGCGTCTCGCGGATGCAAAGGATAAGTGGCCGGCGCTCCTTGAGGCACACATCTGCGGCGCGCTCGATGAGGTTCTCGGCGAGGCCGTTGGCGATGCCCGCGAGAGTGCCGACGCTGCACGGCAGAATAATCATGCCATCCGATGGGTAACTGCCGCTCGCGACAGGCGCGGCGATGTCGCTTTCGGCAAGCTGGCAAATCTTCTTCGGGTCTGTGTTCGATCCGGGGCCGAGCAGCTTTTCGAGCAGCCGATTGCGCCCGCTCAGAGCGAGCTCTTCGGCCAGAACGCGCAGGGAGTTCTCCGACGGGATGAAATGCACCTGAGCGACGCGGTCATCGGCCTCAAGCGCACGCAGGAGCTCCTGTCCGAAGACGGCGCCGCTGGCTCCGGTGATGGCCACGGTGAGGTGGAAGCGATGGTCAGGCATTTGTAACCGCTGATGCAAAGAACCATCTTCTCATTTTTGCGGGAGGCCGCAATCAAGGCGTGGACGCGGGTGAGGTGACGGAGGAGCGCCGCGTCCATAGCTTTTTCAGGAGCCTCACGCTCCATCTCACCGCAAAGACGGCGCAGATGATGAGCGTGGCCGCGATCGCTGCGGCAATCCACGGATGCTTCGTCGTGAGCCACGTAAGGCCGACGGCGAGCACGTCTTCGCTCGTGCTGAGCGCAATGTTCGAGACCGGCTCCGGACTGGGCGTCACGGCGGCGCGCACGGCGGTCTTCGATCCGTGCGAGACCAGGGCGATGCCGCCGCCCGCCAGCGCCGCCGCCAGCTTCATTCCAGGGGAAAGCTGCGCGCTTGCCTGATACGCGATCAGCGCCGCTATGGGCGGTCGGACAAACGTGTGCAGCGCGTTCCAGACCATGTCGAAGCCGGGAATTTTGTCGGCGACAAATTCGAGCGCGAACATTGCGCCGCTCAGGCCGATGACCCACCACTGACCCAGCATCTCCAGGCCAGGCGGCAGAGATGCTGCGTGTGTGTGAGACAGCAAACCGAGCGTGAGCACGGTCGCATAAACATTCAGACCAGCGGCAAAGCTGGACGCTATGATGAGAGCCGCAATGTTGGCCGGAGTGAAGATCGTCATACCAAACCGCCGACCTGCGTGATGCAGGCAGAGTACACGAACGCGGCGCCGGCGTCGATGAACAGAATGTGCAAAGAAAGCGTGCGCCGTGGTTGCGACGCACGCTGCGGAGGTTACGGCTTCATGTTGTGTTATGCCTATTAGACCGGAGAGCCGCGCGGGGGATGCCATGCGGGCGTCATTTGCTTGTCACTGAGTTGTCTTGCGTGACGGCCCTGCTGTTTTGAGTCAGTAAGAGCGGGAGCAACTCGGCGGATGCTTGACGCCGTTGACGACCACCCAGCCGTTGTCAGCTCCGCGGTGCGTGGAGCAGTGGACATCGTGAATGCCCGCCACGTAGCGTCCGTGTGAGGGGAAGAAAGCCTGACCGAATGCGAAGACTGAGGCGTCGGCGGGCGCGGTCACGACGCCATCCAATTCATCGTTGATGACGACTTCAACCTGCTGCGAGCTGCCGTTGGGCATCTTCACGAGCAGAGGCAGGATTTCGTGATCGCCGTGGGGTCCCCCGTGTTGTGTATAGGAATGGCTCCTGGTGACCCCGCAGACCATCACGTTATCTACATTGCCACGCCCGCCTGCGCCGAGCAGGTCGAAGAGCTTCTGGTTGACTGAGGGAGTGCATTGCGCAGGCACCGGAACATCCCGCTGAGCCATTGCCGCAAGCGGAACAAAAAGAAACGCAACCGCCAGAAGCCTTGGACGCATCATCCCTCCTTCAATACGCGCGCGAAGATCGCATCGACGTTGCGCAATTGCCGATTGAGATCGAACGTGTGGGCCAGCTTTTCGCCTGTGAGCCTGCCGGTGATCTCAGGGTCCTTCGACACGAGATCGCGGAAGACGAGGTCGTTCTGCCAGGCGTCCATGGCGTGCTTCTGCACTAGGCGGTAGGCATCCTCGCGAAGCATGCCGGCTTCGGCGAGATCGAGCAGCAACTGCCCACTAAAGATGAGGCCGCCGGTGCTTTCAAGGTTCTTCAGCATGCGCGCTGGGTAGACGAACATCGTTTCGATCAGGTTCCCTGTGCGGGCGAGCAAGTAGTCGGTCAGGATTGTCGAGTCGGGAAAAATGACGCGCTCGGCGGAGGAGTGCGAGATATCCCGCTCGTGCCAGAGCGGCACATTTTCATACGCAACCTGGGCGTTTGAGCGGACGACACGGGCCAGGCCGCTGATCTGCTCGCAGGTAATGGGGTTCCGCTTATGCGGCATGGCGGAGGAGCCCTTCTGCTTTTCGGAGAAATATTCTTCGACTTCGCGGACTTCGGTCCGCTGAAGATGCCGGATTTCCGTCGCGATCTTGTCGAGCGTCGCGGTGATGATCGCCAACGTGGAGATGTAGTGCGCGTGGCGGTCGCGCTGGATGACCTGCGTGGCGATGGGATCGGGCTTGAGGCCAAGCTTCGCGCAGATGCGTTCCTCATGCTCCGGCTTAAGATGGCCGAAGGTTCCGACCGCGCCCGAGAGCTTGCCGACGCGCATCTGCTCAGCGGCGGCATCGAAGCGGGCGAGGTTGCGCTCCATTTCGGCATACCAGTTGAGCAGCTTGAGTCCGAAGGTGGTCGGCTCGGCGTGAACGCCGTGCGTGCGACCGATCATCGGGGTGTGCTTGAACTCCAGCGCGCGCTTTCGGAGGACTTCGACCAGGCGCACGAGGTCTTCGCGGATGAGCGCCGATGCCGCCTTGAGTTGAAGCGCCTGAGCAGTGTCGACGACGTCGGTCGAGGTGAGTCCGTAGTGCAGCCAGCGCGACTCGGGCCCGATTTTTTCAGCGACCGCTGTGGTGAAGGCGATGACATCGTGGCGGACTTCGTTCTCGATCTCCTGGATGCGGGCTACGTCGATGGCGCCGCGCGCGCGGATGGCCCGTGCTGCTTCGACGGGAACGATGCCGTCCTCGGCCAGGGTTTCGCTCGCGGCGGCTTCGACCTCAAGCCACATGCGATATTTGTTCTCGTCGTTCCAGATCTGGCCCATCTGCGGCCGCGTGTAGCGTGCGATCAATGCGTGTCCTCCGAAGTTGCTTTCGAACTGACTATTTTATCGTTCGCGCATCTATAAGATTGTTATTGAGGGTTGTTGCTGGATTTTCCAGTTATACGAAAGGAAAAAATGTCAGACGTCATTACGATCGCCAGCTTTACCGAGCCGCTTGAAGCCGAGATGGCGCGGCTTCGCCTGCAATCGGCGGGTATTGAAACATTCCTGTCGGGAGAAAACGCCCGCATCCTCGAGCCTGGACTGGGACCACTGCAGCTGCAGGTTGCGTCGGAGGATGAGGCCGACGCGCGCGCGATTCTTGCTGATCCGGGAACAGATTTAGAAACCGAGCCAGTAGCAGATGCAGGGACGGAGGCGCCTGAATCGAAGTAGATGTGCGAATCTATCGGAATACGATGTATCGTGTTACGATAGAAATATGCCAGTGCTCGAAAGGCAAGCGACGCCCGCCCCGAGCGCCCGAAAAAGCCTGAGCCGCGAGGACATCCAGCGCCTCGCGGAATTCCGTTTCCAGCTTCGCCGTTTTCTCAACTTCAGCAACGCCGCCGCCGAGGAGGCCGGGCTCAGGCCGCAGCAGTACCAACTTTTGCAGTGCGTTAGCGGTCTTCCGGACGAACTGGAGCCGACCATTGCACACGTGGCCGCACGCATGATGCTCAAGCACAACAGCGCTGTCGAGCTGGTCGACCGCACGATCGAGCAGGGTCTGCTCAAGCGCGTGCCCGATCCGGTCGATCACCGGCGGATTTTGCTGCGGGTGACGCCGCAGGGCGAACGCATGCTGGGCTCGCTGGCTGCGTATCACCTTGAAGAACTCGATCACGCCGGGCCGGAGCTGATCCGTGCGCTGCGGCGCGTGCTCAGCGCGAAGCCTGTCGCAAAGACCGCGTCAAAGGTCGCATTGGGGAGGGCCGGATAGCCGTGGCCGATCGTTCTCAATTGCGTGACTTCAACGCCGACCCGCGCATGATTATCCTGAGCGCGCTGGCGCTCTTGTTGGGATTGGCTGGAGCGGTTCTGGCGTATTTCCTTCTGCACCTGATCTATCTCGCCACGAATCTGTTCTACTTCCATCGGTTCGGCTGGCAGTTCGTCTCGCCGGCGACGAATCAGCTTCACTGGCTTGCTGTGCTCGTGCCGGTCGCGGGCGGGCTGATCATCGGGCTCATGGCGCGCTTCGGTTCGGAGAAGATCCGTGGCCACGGCATGCCGGAGGCGATCGAGGCCATTCTGGTCAACGGCGCGAAGGTCGACGCGCGCGTGGCCATATTCAAGCCGCTCTCGGCGGCAATTGCGATTGGCTCGGGCGGACCGTTCGGTGCCGAAGGGCCGATCATCATGACAGCGGGATCGGTGGGATCGCTGTTCGCGCAGATGTTCCACCTGAGTGATGCGGAGCGCTCGACGCTTCTTGTTGCCGGGGCGGCGGCAGGCATGGCGGGCGTCTTTTCGACGCCGCTGGCGGCGATCCTGCTGGCGGTGGAACTGCTGCTGTTCGAGTGGCGACCGCGGTCTCTGGTGCCGGTAGCGGTGGCGGCAACGACGGCTGCCGCGCTGCGGCGTTTCTTCCTCGGGCCCGGGCCACTGTTCCCCATGCCGGCGATGGCGGGCGATGTCTCGCCCAGAGCGGTGCTGGCAGCGCTTGCCGTGGGAGTGCTGGGCGGTGCGCTGGCTTTGGTGCTGAGCCGCGCCGTGTACGCGAGCGAAGATCTGTTCGAGAACCACCTGCCAGTCCACTGGATGTGGTGGCCGGCTCTCGGCGGACTGGTGATCGGAGCCGGTGGGCTGATCTTTCCGCGCGCACTGGGAACCGGATATGACGTGATCGCTTCGCTGATCGGAGGCAACGGTACCTGGGCTCTGATTCTCGGCGTGCTGATCGTCAAGAGCATCATCTGGTCATTTTCGCTGGGCTCAGGAACCTCGGGCGGAATCCTCGCTCCGCTGCTGATGATCGGCGGTGCGCTGGGCGCTCTGCTGGCGCCGGGCCTGCCGGGGCTTGAAACAGGCGCGTGGCCGCTCGTGGGAATGGCGGCGGTACTGTCAGGCGCCATCGGCTGCCCGCTCACCGCAACGGTGCTGGCCATGGAGCTGACGCACAACTACAGCCTGATTCTGCCGCTGCTCATGGCTTCGGTCTCGGCGCACGCGTTCACAGTACTGCTGCAACGGCGGTCGATTCTCACGGAGCGGCTGAGCCGGCGCGGTTATCACCTGAGCCGCGAATACTCGGTAGATCCGCTGGAGACGATGACGGTATCGCAGGTGATGCGGGCCGACGCTAACGCGTCGATTGGGTCAGAATCGCCGCAAGTCGCGTATCCCGGGGAGACGCTGCGGACCGTGGCGGAACGCATGACTGCCGAGAAGGTGTTCGAAGTTGCAGTGGTCGATGGTGAGACAGGGAAGCCGCTGGGCGCGCTTACACTGGAGGACCTGCTCGAGGCGCGGGCTCTCTCCCGGCAGAGAGAGACGCTACGGCAGCGGGTGCGGCGGCTGCCATTTTTCGGCGCGGCGGGATCGCGGGCCGAAGAATCTGTCGAAAGTGTGTCTTAGTCGCGAACCTTAATCCCGAACCAGGCCGAAGCGCTCGCTCATTTCTTCGTAGAGGAAGCCACGGCCTGGACGATAGGGCTGCACCCATTCGCCGTCGATGACGAGTTGGGGGATGGCGCGCTTGCCGACGTGGCGAACCAGCTCGGCGGCCGCACCGGGCGTGGTTTCGATGTCGATCTCGGTGAAAGGCAGGTTGTGTTTTTCGAGGAAGCGCTTCGCCTCGCGGCAATCGCGGCACCACGACGCTGTATAAAGGAGAATCTGCATCACTTCATCATAGATGGCGGAAAACGGTAGAAGGGAAGGATGCAGGTCGCGCGCACGAATAATATCGTTCGCGGTTGGCGTCTGCGTACAGGATGAAACGGCGGGATGCCGTAGAATGTCCGTCGATGATGACTCGAAATGGGGCGAGTCCAATCGCAGATGGCGGCGTGGCCGGCGTGGAGATGTCCCGGGCGACGCCGACCACCAATGGCTCGGCGAAGATCGCACGGAAGCTGAGAAAGCTCGAGGCCCTAATGGGCGTCTACTCGGAGCTGTGGGCACACACGAAGGGCTCAAAGAGGGTTGAGCGGCGGTCGAACCTGAGCGCGGAGGAATTCTTCCGCTGCTACTACTCCGGCAACAGACCGGTCGTGTTTCAGGACGGGCTGCGCGACTCGCCGGCGCTGGCCAACTGGAATCCCGACTACCTGAAGGCACGCTGCGGGAGCGAAATGGTCGGGGTGATGGCGGGACGCAGCGCCGATCGCGATTACGAGATCAACTCGGACCACCACAAAACGCGCACTCGCATGCGCGACTTTGTGGATCGCGTAAAGCAGGCCGGCCAGACCAACGACTTCTACATGGTGGCGAACAACCGCTCGCTTGAGTCGAGGAAGATGAAAAGGCTGCTCGATGAGGTGCACGTGCTCGAGCACATTCTCGACCCGGTGCTTGCGCAGTCGCGGATCTTCCTCTGGTTCGGGCCGGGCGGAACGGTGACGCCGCTGCACCACGACTCCATGAATATCCTGCTGGCGCAGGTCTATGGACGCAAGAGGGTAATGCTCATCCCGTCGTTCCAGACGCCGTGTGTGTACAACCGCGTCGGCGTTTACAGCGCAGTCGACTGCGAGAAGCCCGACTACACGAGATTTCCACTCTTCCGGAAAGCAACAAGGCTGAAGGTGTTACTTGAGCCCGGCCAGGTACTGTTCATCCCGGTGGGATGGTGGCATCATGTGCGATCGATGGACGAGAGCATCAGTCTGTCATTTACAAACTTCCGCGCAGGCAACGACTACAACTGGAACTGAAGAGCGGAATTGAAAATCAGGGCGCGGTCTTGATTTCGATACGGCCGTTGTTGATGCTGTCATCATCAATGTGGCCCATCTTTTCGCGCTTGATCTTCAGGTAGCGCTCGAAGGTCTCCTGGGGCTCGACCTGGGCGGAGATACGCTCAACCACGATGATGCCGGCAGCTTCGAGAGCCTCGACCTTTTCAGGATTGTTGGTGATGAGTCGCACCGATCCGACGCCGAGCTGACGCAGGATCGCTGCCGGAAGCTCGAACTCGCGGCAGTCGGGTTTGTAGCCGAGTTCGACATTGGCCTCAACGGTGTCGAAGCCGCGGTCCTGCAGCTCGTAGGCGCGAAGTTTGGCCATGAGGCCAATGCCGCGCCCTTCCTGCTGTTCGTAGATCAGGATGCCGGTGCCTTCCTCAGTAATGCGCCCCAGGGCCAGCTCAAGCTGCTGGCGGCAGTCGCAACGCAGTGAATGGAAGACGTCGCCGGTGAGGCACTGCGAGTGGATGCGGACTACGGGAGCACTGGAGTGAATGTCGCCCATGACCAGCGCCACAGCGCCCTCGGTGCGCGCCGGAGGCGGGATAGCGCCAGGCTTGCAGGGTTCGGGCGAGACGACTTTTCCTTCGAAGCCGAGGATGCGAAAGTGACCCCAGCGGGTAGGGAAGTCCGCATCGGCAACTTTCTGAACACTTTCCAGAGGCATGGCTGCATTATAGATGCGACAGGTTCCCGGATCGATTCCCAGGGCCTGAGGGGCGTAGAGTTAAAGCTGTGATTGAGTCGAGGCTCATCCTCATCACCCTGCTGGTGAAGCTTGGCGTGGCCGCCGCGGTTTCGAGCGCACTGGCCCGCGCTCGCACCTTCCAGAACCTGCTTTTCAACCAGAACCGCAAGCCCTCGCAGACCCTCGCTTTGCTGGCCTTCATCTGCGTGCCCCTGGCGCTTGGTGTATGGGTGCGGGTAGTGGTGCCGAACTTCTTCGCGGCAGACATTGCGTTTGAGACGACGATCATTCTGGGCATTCTGCTGGGGCCGTTGTCGGCTCTGGCCGGAGCGGCGATGCTGTCGCTGCCGTCGATGCTCCACCACGAGTACCTCTCTTTGCCGTTCCTGATGGCGGTGGCGATCACGGCCGGGCTTTACGGCAAGTTTGTGGAGGAGGAGGAGGTCTGGTCGTTCTCGCCATTCGTGGATCTGAGCATCTACCGCTGGATCCGCCGCAATCTCCGCAAACCGCGCTTCGATCGGCAGGTGCTGTTGCTGATGCTGATCGTCGGGATGGAAATCGTTCGCCAGTGGCTTCACGCCCTCTATCCACACCGGTTGTTCGCGCTGACCACCGATAGCTGGCCTGTGCGGCTGGCCACGTGGGCATGTGCTGCGGTGGTTGTCGGCATTCCTCTGAAGATCTGGAATGCGATCCGCACGGAGCGCAGCCTCGAAGAGCAGAAGCGGCTGCTGCTCGAAGCGCGCCTCGATGCGCTGCAGCGGCAGATCAATCCGCACTTCTTGTTCAATACTCTGAACTCGATTGCCTCGCTGGTGCGTTTCCGGCCGGAACAGGCCCGCGAGCTGATCGTGAAGCTTGCCAATATTCTGCGCACCATGCTCAAAGACCATGATTCGTACGTGCTGCTGCGCGATGAACTGAGCTTCACGGATGATTACCTTGGCATCGAGGTGGTGCGGTTTGGCGCCGACAAGCTGAAGGTCGTCAAGGAAATCGATTCCGCAACGCTGGACCTGTTTGTTCCCAGCATGCTGTTACAGCCGCTGGTGGAGAACAGCATCAAGCATGGGCTCGAGCCGCGCATCAGCGGAGGCACCATCACGGTCCGCAGCCGGATCGACGGCGGCAGAATGATCATCGAGGTCGAGGACGATGGGGTGGGCATTGCGCCCGGGCGCACGCACAGCAGCGGCGTGCTGCGCGGGACAGGCATCGGCATGAAGAATGTCCGCGAGCGGCTGGATGTGCTGTTCGGCGGCGCTGCGATGTTCGATGTGACGAGCCGCCCGGGGCGGGGAACAAAGGTGACGCTGGCGATCCCGATCAGCCTGGAGAACGCTGATGAGTCTCAGTTCACTGCGGCGGTGCGGTCGAGCACGCGCTCGTAGAAGTCCTCGTACTGGGGGATGATCCGCGTTGCGCAGAACTTCTTCCGTGCGGTCTGGCGACCGGCGGAGGCCATCGCATCGTGCTTCATGTTATCGCTGAGCAGTTCGACCGCGGCCCGCGCCATTGCTTCCACATCGCCGACAGGAAAGAGACGTCCGTTCACGCCGTCCTCGATCAGTTCCGGAACCCCGCCAACCGCCGTCGCAAACGTGGGCACGCGGCAGGCCATTGCTTCAAGCGCCGCGAGGCCGAAGGATTCCAGCTCGCTGGGCATCATCATCAGGTCGGCAAGCGGAAGGACGTCGCTCACGCTGGGCAGCTTTCCGAGGAAGTGTACGCGATCCTGGATGCCCTTGCGTTGCGCGATCCATTCGGCCTGGGAGCGGTCGGGGCCATCGCCGATTAGCAGCAGTCGCGCCGGGATTTCGTTCGCCACGCGCGCAAAAACCTCGAGGACATCGACAGCGCGCTTCACCGGTCGGAAGTTGGAAAGATGGACGAGAATTTTTTCGCCGTTCTCGGCAAACTGCGCGCGTCCGGCCTCGCGGACCTCCGCATTCAGCGGGGCGTAGACATCGCAGTTGACGAAATTCGGAACCACTTCGATCTCCCGCTTCACGCGGAACTCCTGGATGGTCTTCTCGCGCAGGTAATTGGAGATCGCGGTGACTCCGTCGCTCTGGTCGATGCCGAAGCGCGTGATGGGCAGGTAGGAGTGGTCGAGGCCGACGAGTGTGATGTCGGTTCCATGCAGGGTAGTCACGAAGGGGAGGCGATGGTTGCGCTCGGCGAGCATCTGGCGGGCCAGATACGCGGAAATCGAATGTGGAATCGCGTAGTGGACGTGCAGCAGGTCGAGCTGGTAGTAGGCTGCGACCTCGGACATCCGCGTTGCGAGAGCCAGGTCGTAGGGAGGGTACTCGAACAGCGGATAGTTTGAGACGGGGACTTCGTGGTAGAAGATCCCGTGTTCCCGCCCGGTGAGCCGGAACGGCTGCGAGTACGTGATGAAGTGCACCTCGTGGCCAAGTGCAGCCAGCTCGATTCCAAGCTCGGTGGCGACGACGCCGCTGCCGCCGTAGGTGGGATAACACGTGATGCCGATCTTCATAGGCTCGCCTGACGGTCTGACTCATACAGCCCGTCCGCCATTAGACGAGGCGGCTGCCATCCCGGATTCAGGCGCCTTTTGTTTTACAGAAGATTCATAACTGCAAGCCCGAGAGCTGGCCGAAATGAGTCAGCTTGATCTCCGAATGCGCCTGGACGTAGGGCGAGATGACATCGATCAACGCCTCGTGTTCGATTGCGCGTGATTCCCGCAGCCGCGTACGCACGCCGTTCAGCGCCGGGTCGACGTATCCGGGATGGCAGACCAACTCCCAGGTGCCCTGGGGCATGAGGGAGAGCAGCCGTTGGAGGGTTCGGGTGTTCAGAATGCCGGTGGCAAGTACGCCGATCGCGCCGTCCGTAGTGTTCAGGCCGGCGTCGCCGACCAGCCGCAGGAATGCCCGGCGGCGGGCGCCGAGCAGCCGTATTTGCCAGCGGCGTGCATTGGGGGCATCGGGTGTTGCAGCGGCGGCCCAGGCCGGTTCGAAGGGGTTCCGGATTGCCCGTACGCCGCAGGCCCGCGTCGCGCGTAACAGGGGCCGAAGCACGCGGACGAACACGTGGGTGTGCTTGTGAGTGTCGATGTGGGTCACGTGGACTCCCGCGGATTGCAGGCGCCGAATCTGTGCTGTGGCTTCGGCCTCGATCTCGGCTTCCGGGATTCTGCCCCGAACGAGTTCGCCCAGGAAGGAACCCAGGGTGGGCTGGAATTCTCCGTTGGCCGCCAGCCCGGGGAGTTCCCCGGCCGGGAGGGCCGGCGTGCCGTCGACGAGGATGACGTGGCATCCGACCCCTAGCTGGGGACGCCGGTTCGAACTGGAAACAGCCGCCTTGAAATCACCGGCTGTTGCCATCAGAGTTGCCGAGGTCAGGGCGCCGGCCTGTTCGAGTTCGATGATCGACTGGTTGACGCCGGGAGTGAGTCCGAAGTCGTCGGCATTGATGATAAGGTAAGTCACGCGCTGTCAGTCTACAACCGGCTGCGATTCATGGATTTCCTGGAGTTTTGACTATCCCTAAGGGAAAGATGAGGATAGCGTCTCTTTCTGAATCCATTGGTTGAGGGAATCCTGGGCGGTAACACCCACGTGGGATGGCCTTGTACCGTCAAGCCTGCCTAATCTCACGCCTGACAATAAATTGCTGGGTTTGGAAACCCAGACGTCGAAAGGCGGTGTGGATGGCGTGAAGGATTTGGATTGCTAGCTCGGGGCATTTCAGGTCGAAACAAGCCGAAATTGAACACTCTGCTGTGGATCGAATGCTAGAATTTTATCAGGCGGAAGAAGTCTGCACGATCCCCAGCGCAGACGGGTTCAGCTTCCGGTTCAGCCCGGGCGGTTAGCTCAGCTGGTTAGAGCGCCTGCCTTACAAGCAGGAAGTCGGGGGTTCGAGTCCCTCACTGCCCACCAGGTCATCCCCTCGCTGGCATCATCAAGTCGCACGCATCGTCAAGCTATCTCTTGAAACATAGTGGAACGAGCGGCCACCCAGACACGAATGGGGCCACTCTTCAGAAGGAAAGGTCGGTTTTCAGGGATTTTCTTACCCCGGCAGACCTCGAAATCAGAAATTTTTGCCGATAACGGTCTTGG
Organism: Silvibacterium sp.; assembly: GCA_019234945.1. Lineage (GTDB taxonomy): Bacteria > Acidobacteriota > Terriglobia > Terriglobales > Acidobacteriaceae > Silvibacterium. Next base: position 13,829 of record JAFAKX010000201.1, on the reverse strand, counting down.
TTGTTCATGCAAGGACATTTGCTCGATATTTTGATCCTCGGACTGCTGGTCTTCCTCTTCGGGTCGATCTATCGCACCCGTCCGAGCGCCAGGCTCCGTTACTGGATCATCGGATGGGTGTGCGTGCTGGCACACTTCGGCATCCTGCTGATCCATCCGGCCAGCGATCGGGCGGCGGCACTGCTCGATTCGCTCGTCCTGGTGACACTGCTGCTTTGCGCCGTGTCATTCATGCTGGCCGCGCAGCGGGTCCGGCTCGGGCTGAGGACTGGGGCACTGAATGCCCTGCTACTGTTCCTGCCAGCAACGGTTTATATCTTTCTGGCGGTCTACGAAGTGGGAGGGGCGCCGGTTCTGATCGGGGTGGCTGTTTTAGCCGAAGCCCTGTTCGTCTCAGTTGGGCGGCGCCTGTGGTTCCGGCATAAGCCAGTGCGGGAGGCCATGATTCCTTCCGCTGCCGTGACCTTGATATGGATTGCCTGGAGCGTTATTCACGGGCAGGGTTCGAACGGGACCTATGCTTTCCTCACGCAGCTGTATTTCATCAACGCGGTGCTTTACTGGCAGGATTTCCGCCGCTGGTCGATGGGTGTCATCACGGCTGTGGTGGGGCTTGCCGCGTGGGCTGCGGTTTTTCCCTGCGCATTGGCGCTAGCCGCGTTCCTGCCGAATAAGCCGGTTTCCGGAGAGCTGTGGAACGTTCCCAAGTTCTTTGTCGAATTCGGCATGATTCTCAGTCTGCTGGAGAGCGAAATCATTACCACCAGCAAGCAGCGCGAGGAGTACCGCGTGCTGTTTGACGGCAATCCGCATCCAATGTGGATCACCGATCTCAATACGCACGCCTTCCTCAAGGTGAACCGGTCCGCCGTGCTGCATTACGGGTATTCGGAAGACGAGTTCCTGAACATGGCACTGCGAGACATTACTCCTCCGGAGGATTTGCCCGAATTCGAGGACCGGATGAAAGGGCTGGGCAAAGTGACCTTCATCTCCGGCCCGTGGACACACGTCAAAAAGGACGGCACACGTATCCAGGTGGATATGGCTTCACACCGCATCGTCTTCGAAGGATGCCAGGCGCGGTTCACGCTGGCGCAGGATGTGACGGAGCGCAAACAACTCCATGATCGCCTGGTGCACCAGGCCAATCACGATGCTCTTACCGGTTTGCCCAACAGGCTCCTGCTGACCGACCGCATGGAGCACACGCTGGCGGCGGCGGCTCGCCATGGCAACCTGGCCGCCGTGATCTGCCTCGATCTCGACCGCTTCAAACAGATCAACGATACCTATGGTCACGCGGTCGGTGACCTCTGTCTCAAGAAGCTCGCGGAACGCCTCTGTGCCCGACTGCGGGCGTCGGACACCGTGGCTCGCTCGGGCGGCGAAGAGTTTACGGTTCTGCTGGGAGACCTGACGACAGCGACCGATGCTGAGCTGGTTGTCGCGGAACTTCTGGCCGGGATCCGGCAGCCATTCACCGTCGACGGTTATAACCTGGAACTTTCGGCGAGCATCGGAATCGCGATTTATCCCAGCGACGGCACCGATTCTCAGGCGCTGTGGCGCGCCGCGGATGCGGCAATGTACCGGGCAAAGCGCTCGGGCGGCAATCAATACGTGTTTGTCTCGAATGAAATCTCCGCCTCCGCGTCGGAGGCCAACGAGATTGAAGTTTCACTGCGTCGGGCGCTCAAGGAAGGCGGCTTCGAGCTGCTCTATCAGCCGCAGTACACGATCAACGGGACTCTCTGCGGTCTGGAAGCGCTCTTGCGGCTGCGTCACCCGTTCGAGGGCCTCATCGCGCCCCAGCGTTTCATCCCTGTCGCGGAGGAGAGCGGCCTGATCGTGCCAATCGGCAACTTTGTGCTCGAGCAGGTCTGCCGGGATCTCACCAGTTGGCAGCAGAGAAGTCTGCCGCCGGTCCGGGTGGCCATGAATGTCTCTCCACTGCAGTTCATGCGCTCGGACTTCGCCGTACAGGTGCGCGGGGTGTTGTCAGCCTTCCAGATGAATCCCGGTTTGATCGAACTGGAACTGACGGAAACCACGGTCATGCGGAAGATGGACGACATCGCCCGGCAAATGCTCGAGCTGGCGGATGCCGGGGTCAACTTTTCCGTCGACGATTTCGGAACCGGGTATTCCTCCCTGCGGCATCTGCATCAGCTCCCGATCAAGACACTCAAGATCGACCGCTCGTTCATCGAGCGCGTCGCCGATCCAGGCGGCACCTATGCGATCGTGCAAGCCATCCTCTCGCTTGCCCATAGCCTCGAACTGCAGGTGGTGGCTGAGGGGGTAGAACGCGCCGAGCAGGTGGAAATCCTGCGCGAGATTGGCTGCGATATGATCCAGGGCTTCCTGTGGGGACGCCCGCGACCGGCAGCCGGCATTCCCGAGATCCTTGCGTTGGGAATCGCCGAGTCCTTTCTGCCGCACGACGGCGAAAAAGCCGCCAAGCGCCACCCCCCGTTTATCAACTGAAGCAGCCGTTAGCCGGCGGCTAATAAGCTGTTCTCGGATCAGCTATAATCCGCGAGGGTTGCATCAGCCCGCTTACCCTCGGAGGATCAGTACTTGAAGCTTGTTTCTTCTCTAGCTCGCCCCGCCATTCTTCTCGTATTCGCAATGCTCTCTTCGGAAATCCTTCGCGCCCAGTTCCCGGTGCAGTCGCCGGATCAAGTCGTCAAGACGCTGTCGCCAGATGCTCAGAGGGTCATTACGCGTCTCGAAGATCTCAGCCACCTGCCCTCGGGCGAATGGCGATATCACGAAGGCGACATCGCACACGGCGAGAGCCCAACTCTCGACGATTCGTCCTGGCCGCAGGTAAAGGCTCCCTCCGACGCATCGACCGCAGCCGTCTGGTATCGCCAGTGGATCGAAGTGCCCAAAACATTGTCGGGCTACGACCTCACCGGCGCGCGTATCTGGTTCCAGTTCAGTGCCACGGCCAATGGCCCGATGCCGGAAATCATCTATTTCAACGGACGCCGTGTCGCGCTCGGCGACGACCTTGAGCCCATTGTGCTGTTCGACAACGCCAAGCCAGGTGATCGCGTTCTCGTTGCAGTCAAGCTGCTGGCAACCGTCGATGTAAAGCGCTTTCGCGGCTCGCCGATGAAGATCGATTTCTCGGAGGGCCGTCCGAATCCTGAAGATGAGCGCAAGGAGTTCATCTCAGCAGCGTTTCTGGTGCCGAGCCTGTCGACCAATGTCTCAGGCGACCAGGCCACACTGCTCAAGGCCATCACCTCAGTCGATCTGAGCGCGCTGGATGCGGCCAATCAACAGAAGTTCGATGCCTCGCTCAGGCAGGCGCAGTCAACGCTCGAGGTGCTGCGTCCGATGATGCGGCAGGCCACGCTGCACCTGACCGGCAACTCGCACATTGACGCCGCCTGGCTCTGGCCGTGGACGGAGACCGTCGATGTTGTGAAGCGGACGTTTTCAACGGCGCTGCAGTTGATGAACGAGTATCCGAACTACACGTTCACGCAATCGGCGGCGCAGTACAACGAGTGGATGGCCGACAAGTATCCCGAGATGAACGAGCAGATCAAGAAGCGGATCAAGGAGGGCCGCTGGGAGATTGTTGGCGGGATGTGGGTAGAGCCTGACCTCAACATGCCCGACGGCGAATCGACTGCGCGTTCGCTGCTCATCGGCAAGCGCTGGTTTCAGCACGAGTATGGCGTCGATGTGCGCATCGGCTGGAATCCGGATTCCTTCGGCTATAACTGGCAGCTTCCGCAGATTTACAAGAAGTCAGGCGTCGATTATTTCGTGACGCAGAAGATGACCTGGAATGACACGAACAAGCTGCCCGAGTATTTCAAGCTGTTCTGGTGGGAGTCGCCCGACGGCAGCAAGGTCCTCACGTATTTTCCGCACGACTACGCGAATAACAATCTCGATCCCTTGCGACTCACAGCCGATCTCGCGCAGGCCCGCAAGCTTGCTCCCGGCATGACGGAGATGATGGACCTGTATGGTATCGGCGATCACGGCGGAGGCCCAACGCGCGCGATTCTCGACGAGGGCGATCACTGGGCGTCCGGCGAAAAGGTCATGCCGAAGATGCAGTACGGGACAGCGCAGAGCTTCTTCTCTGCTGTTGAAAAGGAGCTTGCGCCGGGATCGCCCGAGTGGGACTACAAAAGCATCGCCGCCGGCTATCATGTGCCCCCGCCGGTTGCAGGACAGATCGCCATCCCCACGTGGAAGGATGAGATGTACTTCGAGTATCACCGTGGTGTGATGACGACGCAGGCCAACCACAAGCGCAACATGCGCGAGAGCACCGAATGGGCGCTGAATGCGGAGAAGCTGGCTTCGCTCGCGTGGCTCGACGGCAAGACTTATCCGTCCGACGAATTAACCGACGCCTGGAAGAAGATTACCTTCAATGACTTTCACGACCTCGGTGCAGGCTCCGGCATTGGGATCATCTACAAGGAAGCGCAGCAGGACTACGACCGGGTTCGCTGGGCGACCAACGAGATTTCCGCAGCTGCCATGAAGACCATCGCTGCGCGGATCAATACCAGCGGCGGGCAGGGCATTCCTGTCCTTGTCTTCAATCCGCTGGCGTGGGAGCGCTCCGGGCTGGTTACTGTCGGCGTGCAGCTTCCCGATACCGCGGACAGTGTCTCTGTACTGGACTCTGAAGGGCATGTAGTCCCCTCGCAAGTGCTTTCTTCTGATCCGGGTACGCACAGCTTCAGGCTGCTTATCGAAGCGCAACATGTTCCTTCGCTCGGATACGAGGTGCTCCACGTCGTTCCAGAAGCCAGGCCTGTCCAAAGCGACCTGAAGGCTGATGGACTTACGCTCGAAAATGCCAATCTTCGTGTGATCGTCGATAAGACCACTGGCTGCATTACCAGCATCTACGACAAGCCCCACAGCTTCGAATCGCTTGCCTCGGGAGCGTGCGGCAACGAACTTCAGTTGTTCCGCGACACGCCGAAGGATTATGACGCCTGGAACATCGATCCGGGCACACTCGATCAACCGCCGGTGAAGCTGGACACCGCCGATTCGGTCGAGCTGGTCGAGCGCGGTCCGCTGACCGCATCGATCCGCGTCACGCACCACTGGCAGAATTCGAAATTTGTGCAGGAGATCGTGCTTCATGCCGGATCCGACCAGGTGGAAGTCGTAAACGACATCGACTGGCACGAGACGCACGAGTTGCTGAAGAGCGCTTTCCCGCTCGCCGCCTCGAGCCCCATGGCCACGTATGAAATTCCCTATGGAGCGATCGAGCGGCCGACTACGCGCAACAACAGCTGGGAGAAGGCTCAGTTTGAAGTTCCTGCGCTGCGCTGGGCCGATCTGGGAGATGGCCGGCATGGTTTCAGTCTTATCAACGAGTCGAAGTATGGTTACGACGCGCGCGACAACGTACTCCGCCTCTCGTTGCTGCGGTCGCCTGTGTGGCCCGACCCTGAGGCCGACCGCGGTCACCATCATTTCAGCTTTGCTCTTTATCCTCACGCTGGAGACTGGAAGCAGGCGCTGACGATCCGTCACGGGTACGAATTCAATTATCGTCTAAACGCGGTGCAGGTGGCTCCCCACGGCGGAGCGATGCCGGCGCGGCGCTCCTTTGTGTCGGCATCGCCCGAGAACGTGGTACTCACGGCGATGAAAAAGGCCGAAGACAGCGACTCTCTGGTGTTTCATCTGTATGAATGGGCAGGGAAGTCCGGAACGATCGAACTCTCGGTGCCTGCCGGGGCGACCGGAGCGGTCGAGACGAATCTGCTGGAGCAGCCGCAGGGAATGGCGCTTTCAGTCAGCGGCGAGAAGGTCAGCGTTCCCGTCAAGCCGTACGAGATTGTAGCTGTACGGGTGGACTATTCGGCGCCGAGCCGCAGATAGCCGAGGAGGCTAACCCCTGCTTTGTCCATTGTCTGCGGCAGCGGACCGGTCTCCTCATGTTTGACCTGACGTGACCGGTCCGCTAGACTCTACTTACGCTGCAACTTCAAGAGACGATTCCTGTACGCAGAGCCCGTGCCATCCATTGCGGGATGAGTGTGTTGGAAAACGCCTGCCAGGTTTGGGTGTTCCTGGTGCAGCATCAACAGCATCGATGCAGTCCACGTACGACCCAGCATAACCTCGAGATGAGAGCGAGCCCTCAGCTACCCACAACAAGCCTGTTTGCCTCCCGACGATCGTCGACCCTGTCGATTTATCTGCATAACTTCGCTTCGAAGGCAAACCGACAGGTATAGCAGCTGTAACGCCAATTTTCCCGTCCATCGCATGCAGCAGGTGAGGCCAAAGGCCTCAGGAGGATAAACGATTTAGAAGAACAGGCGCTCCGCAGACTGCAAGGAAGCTCTCGGATCGCTCACGTAAATAAGACAGAGTTGCTGTTACAGATAATAAACCTCAGAGAGGCTGCAGTTTTCGCGGTTCGAGTCTGGCCATTGCAGAGCTTTCTGATGTCCTGATTGTTGGGCAGTTGAGCCGGATGGGTCGATCATAAGGAGAGCATAGGGATGCAAGGCTGGGCAGTCCCCCCCCAGGGACCACAACAAGGCGTAACAATCGGTACGGCACCTGCCGCCGAACGCTCGGTTCTGACGCCGGCCGACTTTCGCAAGGTTCTGATCAAGCGGAAGTGGATCATCATTCTCGGGATCGTAATTGGTGTTGCCTATGCCATCTTCTACATTGTCACGACAGTTCCCCAGTACGAAGCGATCGCCCGTCTTCATATCGATCTCAGCCGGTCGACCAATATCGGTATAGAAGACCTGATCGAGCAGAAACTGAGCGGCGGACAGGATGCGGGCGAGAAGCTGCAGACCGAACTCCGGATCATGCAGAGCGACTCGGTCACCATGGAAGTGATCAACAGGCTGGATCTCTTTCACAAGGCGCCGTATTCGGAGTTATTTGCAAAGCAGCCGTATAGCGGCCAGCTAAGCCCTGCCCAGCGATACGCACTCATCCATGCCTTCCAGGGCGCAACCAAGGTCATCGTTCTGCCCAATACCGAAGTGGTGGAGGTGCATTTTCAGAACCGGGATCCATCTGTTGCGGCGAATACTGCGAACGCGATTGTCGATGCGTATCTGGATCGCGATCTTCGATCGAGATACGAAGGCACAACGCGCGTGTCGAACTGGCTCACACGGCAGCTGTCGGCGGTGAAGAAGCAGGTAGAAGATGCTCAGAAATCTCTGACGGATTATCAACGGCAGAACAATCTGCTAACCCTTGACGGTCAAGGCGGGAGCCTGCTGACCGACAGCCTGCGCACAGTCAATCAGCAGTTAGCGGAAGCGGAGGCCGACCGCATCGTCAAGGAAGCGCGCTACAAGATGGCGCAGACGCGTAACCCAGACCTGTTGATATCGGTTGCGCCGGGCACGGTGCTCAGCGGTCTGCGCGGCCAGCAGGCCGATCTCATGGTGCAGGCGGCACAGCTGAAGTCCAAATTCGGCCCGGACTATCCGAAGGTCCGCGAACTCGACAAGCAACTGGCGAGCGTGCAGGCGGATATCGATGCCGAAATCAACGACCTTACGAAGCGCTTTGCCGAAGAGTACAACGCCGCCGTTAAAACGGAGTCGCTGTTGCAGGACCGCCTGAACAAGACCAAACAGGACGCCTACAAAGAGAACGAATCGGCGGCGCAGTTCGACATCCTGAAGCATGGCGCGGAATCGGCATCGGAGCTTTATGACAGCCTGCAGATGAAGTTGAAGGAAGCAGGTATTACCGCAGGTCTGAACTCAAACAATGTCGATATCATCGACCAGGCCAGCATCCCACCTTTCCCTGTACTTCCCAAGAAGCAGTCAGCGCTGATCTTCGGGTTCCTGGGCGGCCTCATCGGAGGCATCGCGCTGGCTTTCTTCTTCGAGAGCCTGGATGACACGATCCGAACATCAGACGATGCGGAAGCGATATCGCAACTTCCTACACTCGCCGTTATTCCGCACTTCGTCATCACTAGCCGCAAGGGAGCTCCGCCGACGACGCCGACCGCGAAAGCCGAGCAACAGCGTTTACTGAAGGTCTCGCCCGACCTTGTTTCCTATGTCGATCCGCAGTCGATCGCGGCCGAGGGATTTCGCACTTTCCGGTCGTCGATTCTGCTTTCGGCCGTGGATCACGAGCCCAAGCTGCTGCTGATTACCAGCAGCTTCGCGGCGGAAGGCAAATCCACCTGTGCGGCGAATCTGGCAATTTCGTTCGCGCAGCGGTCGGCCCGGGTGCTGCTTGTGGATAGCGACCTCCGCAAGGGAACGCTTCACATGAAATTCCGGCTCTCCAACCGTGCAGGGCTTACCACCCTTCTTTCTCGCGAGTCCGGCAATGACGCCTATGAGAAGCCGTTGCCCGATCTGCCAAATCTGACAGTCCTTTCCCGCGGTCCTATCGCTCCAAACCCCGGCGAAATGCTGGCATCGCGGGCCATGGAGGAGATGCTCGCGCAATGGCGCAGCGAATACGAGCATGTCGTCCTCGACTCCTCGCCGATCCTTCCCGTTGCCGACACGCTCAGCATTGCGCCCCATGTAGATGCCACCTTCATCCTCGTGCGGGCGGGTATAACCCGCAAGCACGCGTTGATTCGGGTTCGCGAGCAACTTCGCCGGGCAAGCGGCCGTGTGCTGGGCACTGTAATCAATGACGTCGATCTTCGGATGGAAAACTACTACACCTACTCCAGGCGCTACGATTATGGCTACAAGAGCAATTACGGCGCAGGATATGGAGTCACCGATGACGAGAAATAACGTTCAGAGCAGCCGCCGGGCGGGAATTCTGGCTCTGACCTTCTGTCTCGGTATTTCTCTTCCCGGATGGGGGCAGGCCGATACGCCTCAGGGTGTGGCGCCTACCGATGCCGCACAGGCGCAGCCCCCGGACGCAGCACAATCCCAGGCGGCGCCGCCGTCTCAGGCTGTTATGAGGCCGCCGACCATCACCATTGGTCCCGGAGATCAGATTGAGGTTGCCGTTTTCGATACACCCGAACTCTCCGGGCCTGCCCGCGTAAGTCAGACCGGTGAAGTCAACCTTCCGGTCCTGGGAAATGTCCAGGTGGGCGGTCTTACGCCAAACCAGGCAGCGCGGAAGATCGAAGAAGCTTTGAAGTCTCGGGGCATCCTGATCGATCCGCATGTTACGGTCTCCATCGCGGAGTATGCATCGCAGGGTGCGACTGTGACCGGCGAAGTTCATGCTCCGGGCGTTTATCCCACACTCGGAAGTCGCAGGCTTCTGGACATGATTGCCCTGGCGGGCGGTGTTTCCACATCGGCCGGACGAACTGCGACAATCGTTCATCGTAACGATCCCCAACACCCGGTGAACATCGAACTGGTGCCGAATAACAATGCTCTCGGCGCGCAGGAAAATCCTGTGATCCTTCCGGGCGATACCGTGGTGATCGCCAAGGCGGGCATCATCTATATCCTTGGTGACGTGGGCAGAGCCGGTGGGTACCTGATCGATAACAACGACCATCTGTCACTATTGCAGGCGCTCTCGCTAGCCGGCGGATGGACCAAAACCTCGGCGCAAAGCAAGGTGATTCTGATTCGCAAGATTCCGGATGGCAGGGAAGAGATCAAACTCGACCTTTCTCACATGGTGCACGGGCAACTGGCAGATATAGCTGTGAGCAACGGCGATATCCTCTTCATACCCTCCAGCGTCGGAAAGATGATCGCGTACCAGGGAGTGAGCGCTGCAATTCAGGGCGCGGAGCAGGCTGTTGTTTACGGAGCGATTTACCATTAAAGACTTAAGGACGAGTTACGAACAAGGCGTCGTGCCCGGGAGCTTCAGAAGTACTCGTTGAGCTTTGAACGCGATGAGGACAGCAACATCGCCAGTAACGCTTGGCCTACCCTCGTCTCCCGCGCGGGGGCTGGGTCAGGATCGCGCCCTGCCTCGCCCTGCCTACGTTACAAACATCCCGGGCATCCTCGTTGTGACCGGGCTCGCCACATGGGTTGGCGGCAATGAAATCGCGATGGTCGTTGCCGCAGCGGTGGGAGGAGTGATATCGCTTTATCTGCTTTGGGATTGGCTGTTTCGAGAGGGCCCGACTCGATTCTCAACCATTATGGCCATGACTCTTTTGCAGGGTTATGGGCTCGGAGCATTGAACACCTGGTTAACCCTGCCGACAGGCGGCCTCACAATCGCGCAATTCCTTGGAGGCGATCAAGCTGTACTCGCTCGCGGCATGGCTGCGGTGTTGATCGCGTGTGCCCCGCTCTGTTTTTTGGGGGAGTTGTATGAACGGCCACTCTTTGGAAGTGAATTCCGTCTGCCCCTTGACCAACGCACATACCTGTTTATTGTTCTAGGGACCGCAGGCGTCATTGCCGGGTTCTTCATCCATGCCCTTGGCTTCCAGGGTACACAAGTCGGCACCGGGGGACAGGTGTCAGTCGCGGCCGCGCTGCTCACCTTTATATTTTCTCCGCTAACCGCTCTTACCGTCGCGGTCTTTCTGGTTACTCGCGGACGCTTCGCGAAGCCACTTATGGGCTTCTGCACACTGGTCCTCTGCATCCTCACCATGACTATCGGCCGGCGCAACATCATCTATACCGCAATACTGGTCATATTCGCGTTGCGCCTCACCGGGTACCGGCTGAAGGGAACTTTCTTCAGAAAACTCCTGTTGATCACCGGGTTGGGATTTTTCATGGCCCTTGGCATAACGGTTTTCATGCTTCTTCGGATGGCCGGATGGAAGATGCCGAATGGGAAGGCAACCTTGGGAAAGCGGATCGAGGTTGCCCTCTCCTGGGTTGAAGACGGTACTGCGCTGAGCCGAGCTACCGAAGCAAACCGGGTGAACGCGCAAAAGAGGACTTTTGTACTGGATTTTTTCGCCGACGTTCTTGATGGAAGCATGCGGCGCACCCCGGCGCTGGGAAAGGATGTGGTGGGATATGTTTCGATGGCAATTCCGCGAGTCCTCAACCCCGAAAAGGAAGGTTTCGCCGAGGAAGAGCTCGCCGACGAACAGTTCGGTCTCACCTATACGGACGCGGCTAACTCGATTCTGACAACTGGCGCTACCGACTTTGGCCTTTTGGGAGCGGCGGTATATCCACTTCTGGTAGTGGCACTGTTCGTGTTCATCATCAACGTTATCTCCAGGCTTCTGCCGCCGCTGCCCGTTGCGTTTATATCGCTCGGAATCATCCTTGTTCTGTTGCAGGCGGAAAATACTGTTACAACCTATGTGGTCACCGCACGTGATGTAATTATCTTTACGTTTCTCCTTGGCCTGTTCTCATTGCTTCCGCATATGAGTCTGCGAAATCGATGAGGGTCTTTACGGAATTGCTTCAATGGAATTGATTCTGCGCAACGCAATTCGCCCCGCCGGGCTGCTTCTCGCCATCCTGGTCTTTTCCTGTAGCTTCATTTCCTGGGGCCAAAGCACAGACCCCTCGCAGCCGATAACCATTGACAGCCTGCTTAACCAGAGCTCCAGTGGTCCTGCGCAGTCAAGCGCTCTGGTAGACGGTTCGGTGCTTGGAAGTGTTTCATCCATGAGCTTGCCGGAAGTGTCGGTCGCAAATGCATCCGCCAACGCGCAGCTTTCGGGTACCCCGGGCTCCGCATCTTCCGGCAGGGCACGCATGTCGGCGTTCGAAGCCGGGTCGAGCCAATTCAATCAGGGAGCCTGGGGTGCCGAGGGAGGCTGGGGGCGCGTGTCTTCTATGGCCGGCTCGGATTCAAAATCCTCTACCGCCGGGAGGGGCGGCTCAATCGCGACATTGAGGCGCGCAATTGCAGGGGGGGCTGTCGGCACTGCTTACAAGTCCACTAAGACCCTTTCCACTGCAAGCACGCTGTACGCTCTTGGTGGCGCAGGCGTCGCTGCGACTGCTTCCGAATATGCGCCGCGCGGTATGAGCAACGCGAAAGGTTTCGGCTCCGTGGGGAAGGGAGGGGGATCTGCAAGCGGGGGAAACTACTCACGGGATTTCCCCGATAGTACGAAAAGCGCGGGGGTGATCAGTCCTCCGGATCCAGCTAACAACCCTGTTTTCAGTTTCGATCCGAGTTTTGGAGGCCGTGGTTTTCCCGACCTAGCGGATTATCAATTCCTCAAGCCTAGTTTGCACGTGGGCGCGGTGAAGACGTCCGCAGGGTACCAGGAGGAAGACCTGTACAGGCGGATTGAGCGCCGCCTTAACGAGCATCGGGGGGCAGCAACCGGAACGGCTAAATCAAATGGCCTGAAGAAGGATACGCTACGCCGGCCGGCTGGACTCGCTAGGCCGGTCTCAACATCTTCTGCGCTGCGGTCACTGAAGTAGGCTCAAGGGCAGCTTTACCGCGCAATTCAGGTTGCATGTCATACGCGCGGATCGTCGCCTCTTCGTATGCAGCGAAGGACCTGCTTGTCGGGAAAGGTCCCAGAAAGCCTGAGTGAAATTATCTTCAGGTTGTGGGAGGGCGGCGCGGAGCACAAATCCGAAACGCAGTATCGACTGCTCTGAAGCGAAGTACCCGCGCCATCCAGACGTGAACTTGGACTCTGCTTATACCCGCTCTATTACGAGCGACTGGAGCACCACAGCCTTGTGCGGCTTGTCCTGTGCGCCGCGAGGCACCTTCGAGATCTTCTCTGCGATATTCTCGCCTTCGACCACTTCGCCAAAGATCGTGTGCTTGCCCGTGAGCCACTCCGTAGGAGCAACGGTAATGAAAAACTGCGACCCATTCGTGTTCGGTCCCGCATTGGCCATCGCCAGCTTGCCCGGCTTATCGAACTGGTGCGGTGATCCCTTGGTCTCGTCCTCGAAGCGATAGCCCGGGCCGCCCATGCCATTGCTTGCCGGATCGCCGCCCTGGATCATGAATTCAGGAATAACCCGGTGGAAGATGGTCCCGTCGTAGAGCTTTTCCTGGCTCTTCTTGTGCGTCACCGGATGTGTCCACTCGCGTGTCCCTTCGGCGAGCTCGACAAAATTGGCGACTGTCTTGGGCGCATTTTCTGGAAAGAGTCGGCAGACAATCTGCCCTTCGCTTGTATTCAAGACGGCATACGTTCCCGGCTTACGCGACATAGTGGCTCCTCTTGGAATTTCGAAGTTATTGGGGTTTTGCCGATGCTGCACCGGTTTTAGCAGGCGAATCGGCAGCTGTACCTGCAGCGGAAGTCGGAGGTGGCGGGATCGGCTGGCCTTCAGGCACGATGGTCACCTTCTTCAGAATGACCGGGGCGAGCGGCGTGTCTGCGCTACTCCGCTCAACACGGGCGATCGACTTGACCACCAGCACGCTCGACTCATCGCACTGCCCGAAGATGTTGTACTTCTGGTCCAGGCTCGGCTCGGGCACTTCGGTGATGAAGAATTGCGAGCCGTTGGTATTTGGGCCCGCATTGGCCATCGCGAGCCGGCCCGGGACATCAAAGTTGAGGTTCGGATCGACCTCGTCCTTGAAGTAGTAGCCGGGATCGCCCATGCCATTGCCAAGCGGATCGCCTCCCTGAATCATGAAGCCCGGAATGACACGGTGAAACTTCGTCCCGGTATATAGCGGCGTTCCGTGCATTTTCTGCTTCGTCTCGGGACTGGTCCAGTCCTTCGTGCCTTCGGCCAGGCCCACGAAATTCGCCACCGTCTGCGGGGCTTCCTTCGAAAAGAGCTTGCAGGTGATGCGTCCCATGGACGTGTCGAAGATCGCCGTCGGCCCTGTCGGCTGCGGGCCGGAGGAGACGCGCGCGCCCGGCGAATCCGGAAGATCCTGACTGCTGGAAGGTGCGCTGCTCGAAGCAGGAGCATTGGACGCCGGAGGAGTGC
>JAFAKX010000109.1 GCA_019234945.1 Silvibacterium sp. | reverse complement strand
CCAATCGCGCACAACCGTCTGTTCTTCCACGGGGCAAGGGTACCACTCACCACGGCTCCATTCTCGGGCTTCACGGCGCCTGGACTGGATCAGATCGGTACCGCAGGCAGAAACCAAATAGATGGACCGACTTTCTTCAACACGGATCTGTCCCTGCAGAAGAACGTCCCAATTCACGAGAGCATTGTTGGGCAGTTCCGGGTGGATGGCTTCAACGTGTTCAATCACATCAACCCGGCGAACCCTGGCAATACGAATGTCGACCAGGGTGACTCGTTCATCTCGGGCATCGCGGGTGGGGGCAATGCGTTTGCGCCGCCCAGATTGCTGCAATTCTCGCTGCGCGTGCAGTTCTAGTGCGCCGCGAAGCAACAACGAGGGGAGCTGCGGCTCCCCTCAAATTTTTGTGGAGGCCTTTTTTGAGGTCACGGCAGATTCGTGTTCGGAAGCTCCTGCATGTTGGACTGGCATTCTGGATTGCCTGCGGGCACGCTGCGTTGACTACAGCAGCGCAGACTGGTGCGTCTGATCAGACATGGCAAATAGGGCCATTCCTCAGGCCGGCGGAGGGAAACCCGGTGATCGAGCCTCGTCCGGAGTCGACGTTCGTCGATCCGGTAACGAAGAAGCCGGTTGACTGGGAAGCACTGCACACATTCAATCCGGCAGCGATTGTCCGGAATGGAAAGATCTACGTCCTGTATCGTGCGGAAGACAACACTGGCCGCAACGAGATCGGCGGGCACACGTCAATGCTTGGGCTGGCCGAGAGCGAAGACGGCATCCACTTCAAGCGTTCGTCAACGCCAGTGCTCTTCCCTGCCGACGACAGTCAAAAAGAACGAGAGTGGCCCGGCGGAGTGGAGGATCCGCGGATCGTCGAGAGTGAGGACGGGACCTATGTGCTGACTTACACGCAGTGGAACCGGGTCACCTATTCGGTCGGGATTGCAACATCGAAAGACCTGATCCACTGGAAGAAGTTCGGGCCGGCGTTTCTGGACGCGGCGGGCGGCAAATATGCTTCGCTGAAGTACAAATCGGCGGGAATCGTGACGCGAATGAAGGACGGCCGGCTGAATGCCGCGCAAATCAACGGGAAGTACTGGATGTATTGGGGCGAGGGTGAGATCCACCTGGCGACGTCTGTAGATTTGATTCACTGGACGCCGGTTGAAGACAAAGACGGAAAGCCGCTTATCGTCCTCGCGAAACGCAGCGGGCATTTCGACAGCGGGTTTCCTGAGGTTGGACCACCGCCTCTGCTGACGGATCGCGGCATCGTCGTGATGAATAATGGAAAGAACAGTCCCGAGAATGGCGATCCAGAACTCGGAGCAAACGCGTATGCCGCGGGCCAGGCGCTGTTTGCGGCGGACGATCCTTCGAAGCTGCTGGCGCGAGCGGAGAAGCCGTTTCTGAAACCTGAGCTGCCGTTTGAAAAGACGGGACAGTATGCGGCGGGAACAACATTTGCGGAAGGCCTGGTGGCGTTCAAGGGAAAGTGGTTCTTGTATTACGGCTGCGCCGATTCCCTTGTCGGAGTCGTGATTGCAGACATCAGGTGACTCTGAAGGATCTCCGAATTCCAGAAACTCTTATGTATCTGTCAAAGTTACTATTCTCTATTCTGAGTGTTATGTGCCTGATTGCCCCGCCCTGCGCGCTTGCCCAACAGGCGACGTCCTCACAGGCTCCATCCTCACAGCCTTCTTCGATTGATCTGGCGGCGGTGAAGAAGCTGATCGACCGCGGTCAGGCAAAGGAAGCGCTGCACCAACTGGATGTAGCTGAGGCGCAGCAGCCAACAATACCCGGTGTCGAGAGGCTGAGGGGCATGGCGCTTTATGCGGAGGGCGATTTCACTGAGGCCGACCACGCGCTGGCGAAAGCACTCGAACAGAACAGCAAAGACGTCGAGGCGGCGGAATACAGGGGCCTCACGCTCTTTCGGATGGCCAGGCCGGCGGACGCGATCCCTATCCTGGAGGGCATCCATGAATGGGCCCCCGGAACAAAGGTCGATCCGAGCTATGTGCTGGCGCTCTGCTATCTGGACACGCGCCGCTATGACGATGCACGTCACGCGTTTGCGCGGCAGTTCGGCTTTGAGCCGGACTCGGCGGCCGCATATTTACTGGCGGGACGAATGCTCCTGCGCCACGAATTCTTGCCTGTCGCAGAGGAATATGCAAAAAAAGCGGTCGAGCTTGATCCCAGACTTCCACTTTCTCGTCAGTTACTAGGTGAGATCGCGCTGGCAAGGCAGGACGTCGATCAGGCAGTGGCGGAGTTCGAGAAAGAGCGCGATCTGAATCCGCTATACGGGGGGATCTACGACCGGCTGGGAGACGCTTACACGCGGGCAGGCCAATACCAGAAGGCGCTGCAAGCCCTGCAGCAGGCTGTTCTGCTGGAGCCGAACTCGACCGGTCCATACATTCTTCTCGGAAAGGTAATGCTGAAGCAGCAAGATCCTGTGAGCGCGGGGATGTACCTTGAGCGCGCGGAACACATGGATCCGAACAACTACATGACTCACAGCCTGCTGGGTCAGGCTTACCGGGCACTGGGCAGAACCGCTGAGGCAAGTCGTGAGGCCGAGACCGCGGAGAAGTTACAGTCCGCTGCGCCCCCAAAGCTCGAGACACCGCGATAAGGGTGGCCGCAGTAAAACCTATTCCTGGTTTGGCACCTTTCTTTTCCTCTCCCTGATCTTCCGGATTTCTTCCATGCGCTGGGCGAGGAGTTTTTCGCGGCCCTCTGCGGTGGGGTGATACCAGGAACGGCCGGAGAGGCTCGCGGGGAGGCAATCCATATCGGCCACGCGGTCCTGTTCGTCGTGGGCGTACTGGTAACCTTTGCCGTATCCGATGGATTTCATGAGCCCGGTTGGAGCGTTGCGCAGGTGCAGTGGGACGGATTCGGCTCGGGTGGTTTCGATGTCGGAGAGGACGTCTCCATAGGCCGTGTAGAGAGCGTTGGACTTGGGTGCAAGTGCGAGGTAGATGGCTGCCTGGGCGAGAGCGAGATCGCCTTCGGGCGACCCAAGGAAGTGGATGGCGTCGCGCGCGGAGAGGGTCAGGTTGAGAGCCTCGGGAGCGGCGAGCCCGATGTCTTCGACCGCCATACGCACAAGGCGTCGGGCGACGTACATGGGGTCCTCGCCAGCCTGGAGCATACGCCCGAGCCAGTAGAGCGAGGCGTCGGCGTCAGAGTTGCGGATCGATTTATGCAGGGCGGAGATGAGGTTGTAGTGCTCCTCGCCCTGCTTGTCATAGAGGAGGACGCGCTGCTGCAAAGCTTCCGTGGCGATTTCCTTGTCGATTCTCTTTGCGTCACGTGCCTGAGCCAGCTTAGCGGCAACTTCGAGCGCATTGAGGGCACTGCGGGCGTCTCCGCTGGAATAGGAAGCCAGGGTGCGCAGTGCTTCTTCGTCGGCGGTCATGTGCATGTTGCCCAGGCCGCGTTGGGTGTCAGTCAAGGCGCGGGCAAGCAGGGTGAGGATTTCGTCTTCGGTGAGGGCATTGAGGGTGTAGACGCGGCAGCGGGAGAGCAGGGCCGAGATGATCTCGAAGGAGGGGTTCTCGGTCGTGGCTCCGATGAGGCGGATGGTGCCATGCTCGACGTAGGGCAGGAACGCGTCCTGCTGGGCCTTGTTGAAGCGATGGATCTCGTCGATGAAGAGAATGGTGCGAGAGCCGAAGTGCGCGGCTTTCTCAGCATCGGCCATGACCTGCTTGATTTCCTTGATGCCTGAGAGCACGGCAGAAAACTGGATGAAGCTGGCACGAGTGACGCCCGCGATGATCTTGGCGAGGGTGGTCTTTCCGACTCCGGGAGGTCCCCAGAAGATCATCGAGGCGGGATCGTCGCGCTCGATCTGGACGCGGAGGGGCTTGCCCGGCGCGAGAAGATGCTGCTGTCCGACGTATTCATCGAGGTTGCGCGGGCGCATGCGGTCGGCAAGGGGCGCCGAGACCGGGGAACCGGTCTGGAGATCGGGAACGGGCTCGAAGAGGCTCATGACTTCCCTTTCCCACCCTTTGCGCCAACAGCGGGCGCAAAGGATGGGGCACCCAGACCGTTGGCTCGCTGGCGTGAGGCCTCCCCCGCCCGTTGGCGGGCCGCCTCGTAGAGAAGGATGCTGCCGGCGACGGCGGCATTCAGAGATTCGACCGGACCCGGTGTGGCGATTGTGACGCGGGCGGTGACCTGGCCGAGGATCCCGGGTGGGATGCCGGACCCTTCGTTGCCGAGGATGAACGCCGTGGGGAGGGTCAGGTCGTGCGCTGTGATCGGTTGGCCCCCAGTGGCGACAGCGGCGAGGCTGGCGATCTGATGCGAGGCAAGCGAGGCGAAGGCCTCGTCCTCACGTGCGGAAACGACTGGCAGACGGAAGACCGACCCGGCAGAGGCGCGAAGGGCTTTCTGATTCCAGAGACTGACCGTGCCGGGGAGGGTAATGAGTCCGGCGGCTCCGAAGGCTTCAGAAGAGCGGATGAGTGTGCCAAGATTACCCGGGTCCTGCAGGCCGGCGGCGATGACGATGAGCGGCGCAGATGATCTGGCGAAGACCTGATCGAGGGTGAACTCAGACGGCTTTACCAGGGCGGCGATGCCCTGAGGAGATTCTGTGCTGACGGCGCTCAAAAATACATCGGGCGGCAGACTGAGGACGTCAGCCGATTCAGGCAGGCTGAGGCGGCTCAGAAGATTCTCGCTTCCGGAGCGGACGAAAACGACCGGGATGTCCAGCCGTGCGGCGAGTGCCTCGAGCAGCAGGTGTTCCCCCTCGATGGCGATCCGGCCGTGTTCCGTTTTTGCAGACTGGGCAAATCCAGCACGCAATTCTTTGACCCGCGCGTTCTGCCGACTTTGTACAATGCGAGGTGGGCGCGCGCGGATAAACGCCGTTGGCATGGGTGCGATTCTACAGCGTCCAGCCGCCGGCGTTCAGCGATCAGCCTCCGTAAAGCTGAGTCCCGTGGTTGCTGTCGAGCGAAGCGGGCAACCGGGGTCGTTGTGCCCTGCACATTGGTGTACCCTGTACGCTGACTGCTGTGACCTGAAGAAAGTGGAGATACCTTTGTTCGCGGAGATGCTGCGCATTCATCCGGACGAACCGGAGCCGGATCGGGTGCAATATGTTGCCTCGTGCCTGCGCCACGGCAAGGTGGTGGGCATGCCGACCGACACCTTCTATGGGCTGGCCGTTGACCCGGTCAATCTGAGGGCGGTTGAGCATATTTATGAGATCAAGACCCGGCTGAAGCACAAGCCGCTGTCGCTGCTGATCGCCAGCGTGGCCCAGGCCTATGAGCTTTCGCGCGAGGTGGGACCGCACCTCGACACCCTGGCGGAGAAATTCTGGCCGGGGCCGCTAACGCTCATCGTAAGAGCCAGCTCGCGGCTGCCGCTGCGAACCACGGCCAAGACCGGCAACGTGGCGCTGCGCGTTCCGGACGCGGCGATTCCGCGTGCGGTCGTCGAAGCGCTCGGACTGCCAATTACGGCAACATCGGCGAATCTGCAGGGATATCCCGAGTGCACCTATGCATTGTGTGTGCGCGACCAGATCGGGGACCGGATTCCCCTCGTCGTGGATGGAGGGCCCACCGGGCGCAGCCTGCCGACGACAATCGTGGATCTCACGGGCTCGCCGGGCAGTTGGCAGATCCTGCGCGAAGGGGCCATTCCGACGCACGAGATCGCTCTGGCGCTTAGCTGAGAGGGGGCGTTCAGTTCACAGTGGTCAATCAACAGTTGCCAGCTGTTAGTCACCGGTTGAAACTGGGAACTGAAAACTGAGGACTAACAACTCCGCACATGATTCTCCCCGGCAGCAATTTGCGATCCGTCAGACAGCCGGCGGTGAATCCACTTTTTCGGGCGGTGAGACCTGGAACGACGCTGCTGTGCGCCCTGGGCCTGCTGCTCGTGCTGGCTGCAATGGCCTGGGTGCTGTGGGTCTACGCGGGGATTCGTTACTACGCGGACCGCAATGAGGCGCGACCGGCAGACGCGATCGCCGTCTTTGGAGCGGCAGAGTATGACGGCCGCCCCTCACCTGTACTGCGGGCGCGGCTCGATCACGCATTGGCGCTCTACCAGGAGAAAATCGCTCCGCTTGTGATCACACTCGGCGGCGGCGACCCGACGGACCGGCATTCCGAGGGGGGCGTCGGACACGACTATCTCATGGCACATGGCGTCCCGGACTCGGCGATCATTGCAGAGACAGAAAGCAGCGACACGGAGGAGTCCGCAAAGCGCCTCGCTGTGATTGCGCGGGCAAACAATCTGAAAAACATCGTCGTGGTGAGCGACGGGACCCACTTGTTCCGGGTGCATGCATTGTGCGAGAGCATGGGCCTGAATGTGTTCACGTCACCGCGTTCGGAGACGCGCGGACTCTCGGCGTGGGATGCTTTCCTGCGCACAATGCATGAAATCCTGAGCTATACGTGGTGGCGGGCGAAAAAAGCGGTCTAGTCGAGTTGGACCGTCTCACATTCGCTCTGCTAGAAGCCGGGCCAGGATGGCCGCAAAGGCCGTCGAGAGCGCGTTGACGGCATCGTTGTTGATCCAGCCCCAGCGTTCGAGAGTGGCACCGAGCAGGCTATCGACGAAGAGGCCAATGATGGCTGCGGCAAATGCGATGGCGGATTCGGGCGCGCTCAGTCGAAAGACGAAAGCCGCGACGATTGTGATGGCGGCTGCGCCTGCGGCTCCCGCAATGGTCCCGTTCAGGCTGATGGCTCCGTCGGTTCCGGAGGGAACGCGCTGGAATGTGGTGAGCAGGTACGGCTCGCCGCCAAGTACTTCCCCAAGTTCGGACGAGAGCGTGTCGGCGGTGGCTTCGCCGAGGGCGGCGATGGCAGCGATGAGGGCGACGCGTCCAGGATAGATGCCGAGCCAAACGCGCCAGGCCCGAAGCGGAATGGCGGCGATCACGGCAGCTCCCAGATTGGCAACGACCTGGGAGGCCGTTCGGCCGCGTTTCTCTTCCGCGACGCCTAACATCTCTTTTCGATGGCGTCCAAAGCGCGTCGCCGCGAATGTGAGAAGAAAGAGCGCGAGCAAAGGCCAGAGCATGGTGCGCCAGCCGGGAGTCCAGAGGTACAGGATGACGGTGAAAAGGCCGCCGGTAAGCGCGGCGGCAGGCGTTGCAGCACGGAGTATCCACACGAGCAACGCAAAGGGTGCCGCGATGCCGTAGGCTGTGAGAACGGAGGCGTGGGCAAACGGCCATCGCTGCATGGTTTCAACCGAGGCGAACGCACCGGCAACAGGAACGACGATCAGCAGAATCAGCTTCGATTGCCAATGCAGGCGAGGGCGTTGTGAGGTGCGAGCGTTCATTATCACCACGAGGCAGTGCTCTTTGACTGTGCGCGAAACCAGATGCTCTGGCACTGATTTACAATCATCTTTTCTAACAGGATTCACCGCGGAGTGAGGTATTTGCGAGTGCACAGCATGAAATGGCTGGCAGCCGGCGCGCTGCTGGTGTTAGCCGGAGCCGCCGGATGCGGCAGCCAGTATCGTCCCGTAATCAATCCCGTGGTTCCGACCGGTCCCGCATCCCAGCCTACTTCCTACACCCTGGTTTTTTCGCAGCCGGGCCTGGTGCCTCCATCTGATCCGAGCCTGCCGCCGTCTCATCCACCCTGCCCCGGGCTGGCAAACGGCGTGTTCCAGAGCTACGCCAATCCGGGTGTCGTGACACTTGTTTCTTTTTCCGGTGACAGTGTCATGGCACTGGCCCAGATAGGCAACGGACCGCTGGGCTTCGCCGTCGATCCCAGCGGTTCGCTGGCCTATAGCGAAAACTGCGATGGGACGATCAGCTCGGTGCCGATCAGCACGTCACTCCAGACAAACAAGGTAGGCAGCAGTACGCTGCTCGCCGGGGCAGTGCCGATCAATATGCTGGTTGCGACCGGAACCCAGTATGTTGTAGAGCAGGGCCGCGACGCGATCGCGGCAATGTCCGGCAGTCCGCCGGCGCTGAAACAGGAGATTCCCGTTGCGCCAAGCGTAATTAACGTCGCGGGATCGCCGATCAGCCAGCGAGTGTACTCCATCAGTCAGGGAAGTACCGGATCATCCAGCGTGGCTTGGGGAAATTGTGCAAATCCCTCCGGGGTGACCGCCGCGGGCGAGGCGGACACGATTGAGATTGCTACCAATACGATTTCGGCGCGGCTTCCGCTCGGAGTGTGCCCGGTATTTGGGGTGATGTCCGCTGACAGCAAACGCACCTTTGTTATGAACCGCGGCAGCGGCACCATCACGGTCATCAATAGTCAGCTGAACACGCTGGATACCGCGCTCAATGCAACCGGAACAATCAATCTATGCGGCGGAACCACGCCGTGCAATGCCGGCCCCGTCTATGCGGAGCTGTACACTCCAGGCAACCTGCTCGTAACCGCAAACCATGACAACAACACCATCAGCGTGATCGATGTGAGCCTGGACGTCTACGGGAACGACAGCGCGACCTTCGGCAAAGTGCTGGCAACTGTACCGGTTGGGAGCAATCCTGCCATGCTGACGGTGCTACAGGACGGCAGCCGCGCCTACACGGCGAACCAGGGTGACGGCACCGTGACAGTGGTGAATTTGACGAACTTCACTGCGCAGAAGACGATCAGCCTGGGGAGCGGGACGCCGAATCCGCGCACGATAGTGTCGACGTACAACTATCCGACCGGCAAAGTGTATGTAAGTTCGCAGAACAGCCCCAATGTCGTGATCATTCGAACGGACACGGACACCGTGTCAGCCACCCTGACGGTGCAGGGCAATGTGGTCGATGTCCGCACCACAAATCAGTACGCGGGATCAACGACGCAGGGTGGAAATAACATCACCGTGAGCCGTTCAGCGGGCTCGGGCGTTCCGTAGAATGAGCCGAGCATTTACGACCTCAGGATCCTGCGAAGGATCTTCTACATCAGGCTGACTGCGTCCACATCCACGATCAGGTTGCGGCGAGGGATCTGAATCTCATCGGCGTGAGCGAGCGCAAGACGCAATGCGCGGGCGAGGGACTGCCGCTTCTCGGCCTTGAGCACAAGATGGAAGCGATTGATGCGTTTGATGCGCGCGATGGGCGCGGTTGCAGGCCCCAGGACGCGCACTCCGTCGAGTTGTGTCGAATGAAACCAGTGTCCGAGGGCGGCGGACCATCCGGCTGCCTCTTCGAGCCGCGGGCTCTGGATGATCAGGTTCGCGAGCGCGGCATAAGGAGGGTAGTGCATCCAGCGGCGGTATTTGAGCTCGCGCTCAACGAAGCCGTGGAAATCGTGGTGCGCCGCGCATTGAATGGCATAGTGGTCGGGATGATAGGTCTGAACGATGACCTTGCCCGGCAGATCGCCGCGTCCGGCGCGTCCTGAGACCTGGGTGAGAAGCTGGAAGACGCGCTCGGCGGCACGGAAGTCGGGCAATCCGAGAGCGTAATCGGCGCCCACCACGCCGACCAGAGTCACACCGTGGATGTCGTGTCCCTTGGCAATCATCTGCGTACCGACAAGCAGGTTGATTTCGCCGGAATGCAGACGCATGAGGAGTCGCTCCATGTCGGCGCGCCCGCGCACGGTATCGCGGTCCATGCGTCCGATGCGCGCTCCGGGGAAGATTTCCTGCAGGCGCTCCTCGCCTTGTTGCGATCCTGCTCCAAGGAAGTAGAGGTGCTCGCTGTCGCACTGTGGGCAGCGCTTCGGCACGGTCCTTTTGTAACCGCAATAGTGACATTCCAGCCGCTGCCCGACGGGAGCGATGTCGGTGCCGGGCGTAACGGGCTTGTGGTAGGTCAGCGAGATGGAGCAGTTCTCGCACTGGAGTTTTTCGCCGCAAGCGCGGCATATCACGACGAAAGAGTATCCGCGCCGGTTGAGCAGGATGATGGCCTGCTCGCCGCGGTCAAGAGTGGCCTGGGTTTCGTCGATGAGGGCGCGCGAGAAGAGATGCTCCTGGCCGGTCTCCTGAAACTCGCGGCGCATATCGATCAGCTCAACGACAGGCAGCGGGCGGTAGTTGACCCGGTCGGGCATCTCGATGCGTGCATATTTGCCCTGAACGGCGTTATGCCATGATTCCAGTGACGGCGTCGCGGAGCCGAGAACAACAGTAGCGTTTGCGAGCTTCGCGCGCATCACACCCGTGTCCCGGGCATGGTAGCGAGGGATGGATTCCTGCTTGTAGCTCGAATCGTGCTCTTCATCAACGATGATGAGACCAATGTCGTCGACAGGCGCGAAGATAGCAGAGCGCGTGCCGACAACGATGCGGGCTTCTCGGCGACGTATGCGATGCCACTGCTCAGAGCGCTCTTCCGGCGTAAGCGCAGAGTGAAGTAGCGCGACGTCAGACGCAAAGGCATGATGAAGCTGCGCGGCCATCGCAGGTGTGAGCCCGATCTCTGGGACAAGGAGGATCGCAGATCTTCCCTGATCGAGCACGCGCCGCATGGCGGCAAGATAGACAGCGGTCTTGCCGGAGCCGGTAACTCCGTGGAGCAGGTGCGGCCGGAATTCGCCGGATTCGACAGCGGCGGCAATTGCAGCGAGGGCGGCCTGCTGCGCGGCGTTGAGCGTGTGCTCGGGTCTGGGAAGCTTCGCCAGATGCGTGAGGTGGAAGTCTGCTGGGCGCTCTTCAATGCGGACGAGGTTGCGTTTGACGAGCGTGCCCAGCGTTGACGTCGGCACCGAAAGACGGCGAAGTTCTGCCAAGGGTAGTTCATTGCCCGCCCCGGCAAGCTCAGCGAGGATGGCTTGCTGGTTGTTATTGAGTTTGGGCAGGCGCGCCTCTTCAACGAGCACCGCATAGCGGACGGTTCGGCGGGCATCGCGTGGGGCGGCCGCGGTTTCGCGGGTGATCCACTTCTTGCGGAGCATGCCGGTCAGGAGATGGCGGTCGGCTCCGGTGGCGCGGTGTAGTGTGGCGGCGCGGACTGCCTCGCCGTTCTCAAGGTGGTTAAGGACCTTGTATTCGGTGTCCTGCTCTTCTGGCGAAAGGCGAGAGCGGCGCGAACTTCCCTGCTCTGCACCTGCAAAAAGAGTCTCGCGGCCGAGGTCTGTAATGCGATACAGAACCTGGCGGCGGACCTCGCTCATGAGCGGCAGCATCGCGCGAAGGACTTCTCCGATGGGGGCGATGTAGTACTGCGCGATCCACTGCGCGAGGTCAAGAAGTTGCGGCGAGAGAATGGATTCCTCGTCGAGGATGTTCAAAATGAGGCGAGCTTCAACGGGCGGCGCCTCGTCATGGAGCCGCAGCACGACGCCCGCCATCTTCTCGTTGCGGAAAGGGACGAGAACGCGCGCTCCCACGGGCGGAGCCGCTGGACCTATCGCATAGGTGAACGCGCGGTCAAGAGGAACAGGCAGAGCAACGTCGCAGAAGGCGGGCACTGAATACAGGGTACAGGGTGCAGGGTGTAGCTCAGCCCTGAGATTTGGGCGCCTTCAGACCGAGCTCGGCCATGGCGAGTTGGAGATCCTTCCAGGTCTCTTTCTTCTGTGATGGATCGCGCAGCAGATAGGCGGGGTGGTACGTGACGATCAGCTTCGCACCGCGAGTTTCGTGGATTCGCCCGCGTAGCCGTGCCAGCGGGGATTTGCCGCCGAGCAGGTAGGTCGCGGCGGTCGAGCCAAGGGCAACGATGACCTCGGGCCGGATGACATCGATCTGCCGAAAAAGAAACGGGGCGCAGGTGTTGGCTTCCTCCGGCTCCGGGACCCGGTTCTGCGGCGGCCGGCACTTGACGATGTTGGCGATATAGACGTCCGAGCGCTTGAGGCCCATCGCGGTGATCATGTTATTGAGGAGCTGGCCCGCGCGGCCGACGAAGGGCAGGCCCTGCGCGTCCTCGTCAGCTCCCGGGCCCTCACCGATGAACATCAGGCGGGCGTCGGGATTGCCATCTCCGAAGACGATGGTATGCCGGCCCTGGAAGGCCAGCGGACAGCGCGTGCAGTTATCGAGCTCGTCCTGGATGGCGCGGAGCGCGACGGAGCGATCGACGGCAAGATCGGCAGAGATGACGGGCAACGACGGCAATGGGACGGCTTTACGGGACGGGATGGTCGGCTCCGGTTCGGAATTTGTAACCAGTTCGCTTTCTATTACCGAGACTGCTTCTGGTTGAGCTTCACCCCGGCGATAGAGATCATAAATACCCAGGTCGCGGTAGTAGCGGATGCGAGCCTGGAGAGTCTGCGCGAGTTCGGGGGTGAGCGACGGCATTGTGCTGGTTTCTTCAGTTATTCGATCACGCTGCTTTCCGTCACGACTTTCTGCGGACGGCGAAGCCCGAGGACTTCTTCCAGTATGCGGTCGGCGAGGTCGCGCTTGCTCATCTCCGGCAGCTCAACGGCGGTGGTCGGAGTCAGGAAGGTAACGGCATTGCGATCGGAGTCGAAGCCGATGCCTTCGCGTGAGACGTCGTTGAGGACAATCGCGTCGGCGCGCTTCCGCATCAGCTTGGTGCGGCCGTGAGCCACCGCGTCCTGAGTTTCCGCGGCGAACCCGATAATGAGCTGGCCGGAACGGCGGCGGGCGACGGCTTGGGCAAGGATATCTTCGGTTGGCTCAAGTTCGATGGTAAGCGGGCCGCTGCGCTTCATCTTCTGTTCGGCTTGCTTCAGCGGGCGATAGTCTGCAACAGCGGCGGCCTTGATGACGATTGTCGCTTCGGCCATCCGATTCAGCACGGCGTCGCGCATCTGCTCGGTGGTGGTCACAGGAATGACTTCGACATTTGCGGGCGGGCGCAGCGCAGTGGGCGCCGTAACAAGAATCACACGCGCGCCGCGGCGCTCGGCGGCTTCGGCAAGGGCGTAACCCATCTTGCCGCTGGAACGGTTGCCGAGAAACCGGACCGGGTCAAGAGCTTCACGGGTGCCTCCCGCGGTAACGAGGACTGTTTCGCCTGCCAGGTCGTTGCGGTGGTGAAGGACGCCAAGCACGGCTTCGAGAATTGCAGGAGTGTCGGCGAGCCGCCCGCTGCCGGTCATGCCGCAGGCAAGATATCCGCTATCGGGCGGAACGATACGGACGTTTCGCGCGGCGAGAGCTTCTATATTGGCCTGTGTGGCCGGGTGCTGCCACATATTGACGTTCATGGCAGGCGCAACAATGACGGGTGCCGTAGTGGCGAGATAAAGAGTACTCAGGAAGTCGTCCGCGATACCGTGCGCGAATTTTGCGATCACATTCGCTGTTGCAGGTGCGACGACGAGCAAATCCGTTGTCTGCGCGGCCTCGATGTGCTCGATCGCAGAATCGAGATTGCTGTCGGGGGATTCGGGCGGCGTCCAGAGGCTCGTAATCACTTTGTGCCCGGTAAGCGACGCAAACGTAAGCGGCTGCACGAACTGCATGGCCGCCTCAGTCATGACCACATGAACATCGAGCGCGTGCTGCTGGAGCGCGCGAACGAGTTCCGCCGCCTTGTAGGCAGCGATGCCGCCGGAGACTCCGACCGTAACCTTCATGTCTCCATAGTACGGGACGTACTGCTCCGACGTCCGAATTGACGGACGTCGGGCACCCGCGAGCTTACAGGCTGGCGAACTTGGGGATGTCTGGCGCGTTGATCTCGGGCTTGAGCACCGGCGTATCAGTGCGAATATAACCGACCTTGCCGGCTGCAATTTCATCCTGGGCTACCTTGCAGGCCTTGCGGGAACGGGATTCCACAAGGGGTTGGGAACCGGCCTGCAACTGGCGTGCGCGGCGGGCGGCAACCATCACATAACGAAAATTGCTATCGAACTCCTGCTCCACATTCATGGCGTCTCTCCCAAAAGTTGCCCTGGCGGCTCACACTGGAGCAGCCTCGGCGTTCACGACTCCAAAAGCCTGAAGCACCGGTCTGATGCGCGCTTCAGAGTTTCGCTGACGGCATTGTTCCGCCTTTTCGAGCAGCTCCTCGTCGTCGGCACTCTGCGGACCGTTGTTCCGGCGCATACGTTCGGCGGCGACGATGGCTGCCATTTCTTCGACCGCGCGGTCGAGAATATCGTTGACCAGAATATAGCCATATTCCCGGTAATTCTCAATCTCCTCCCTCGCTTTTGCCAGCCGGCGGCGGATAATCTCTTCCTGCACAGCACCTTCGGCGCGGCTGCGATTGCGGAGCCGGGTAGCAAGAATATCGGGTGAAGGGGGCATCAGGAAGATCGTGACAGCGTCGGGCATTCTCTCTCGCACCTGCGATGCTCCCTGGACATCAATGTCGAGCAGCAAGTCCTTGCCTTTGGCAAATGCGTCGGTAAGGGACTTGCGGGCTGTGCCGTAATAGTTGCCGAAAACGTCGGCGTATTCGAGAAACTCGCCCGCATCGATCATGCGCTGGAACTCCTCGCGGCTGATGAAGTGGTACTCACGAGCTTCCAGTTCGGAGCCGCGCGGGGGACGTGTGGTGTAAGAGACCGAGAACTCCAGATCTTTGACCAGTGAACGCAGCTGGTTAACAAGCGTGGATTTGCCTGAACCGGAGGGAGCCGAAATAAGGAACAGGATGCCTGACAATTCGCCGATGTTCTCCTTGCTTTATCGCATTCCTACTCGAGATTCTGAACCTGTTCGCGCGCTTTTTCGATTTCGGATTTCATTCCGAGCCCGAGTTCCGTAATACGCGGACCATTTCCGGTAATGCCTCCCGTTTTTGAGAGCAGGGTGTTGGCCTCGCGATTCATCTCTTGCAGCAGGAAGTCGAGCTTCTTCCCGATTTCTCCGCCTGCTTCGATCAGCGTTCGAAAGTGGTCGATGTGCGTGTGCAGGCGCGTTATTTCTTCGTCAACGTCGCTCCGTTCGGCGAGCAGGGCGGCTTCCTGCAGCAAACGATCGCGATCGAAGGCGCCGTTAAGCGTCTCGGAGATGCGCTGGCTGATGCGCTCGAAATAAGCCTGGCGCACGTTTTCCCGCAGTCCTGCCGCTTCATCGACGAGCACCTGCAAACGGTCGAGGCCGCCGGATAGATCCGCGGCAAGGGCAGACCCCTCCTGCGCACGCATGGTGTTGAGAGCATCAATGAGACTGGGAAGCTCTTTCAGGATGGCGGCTTCGAGAGCGCGAGAGTCCTCTTCCGAGCCGCGGTCGGAGCCGCGGTTGTCACCATTGAAGATACCGGGGAGGCGCAGAATGGCATTGAGATCGGGCGCGCCGCCCAGGCCGTGCTGCGCGGAGGCAACGCGAAATGCGGAGAGGTAGGCTTCGACCAGCGCGGCATCATACGAAGCCTCGGCACGTGGCCCGCGGTCGAGGTTGAGTG
The DNA here is from genome assembly GCA_019234945.1 of Silvibacterium sp. Taxonomy (GTDB): domain Bacteria; phylum Acidobacteriota; class Terriglobia; order Terriglobales; family Acidobacteriaceae; genus Silvibacterium. Next base: position 3,689 of record JAFAKX010000109.1, on the reverse strand, counting down.
TGACCTCGATGTGTCCGCGAACCAGCTTCTGCTTCAGTTCGCGGCGCAACTGCATCTCAAGTGATTCGGTTCCGCCCGGCATCCGCATGTGCAGGTCGAGGAAGCGATGATTCACGCTCTTGAGGCTCAGGGTGAAGCCAAGCGACTCAGATACACGGCCCGAGATTCGCGCGAATCCAGTCATCGAATAGATGGGGGAGGAGACTGCGGTGGGGGCCGTCATGCATCCGCCTTTCCGAGCAGGGCTGGTTCAGGGGATTCGATATCAGCGACGTCGATAAATTGCAGACGGTAGAGCTTCTGATAGGTCGGCGAGGTCTGTAGCAGCTCTTCGTGTGAGCCAACGGCGGTGATACGGCCCTGTTCGATTACGGCAATCCGGGTTGCGCGGCGCACCGTAGACAACCGATGTGCGATGACGATGACGGTACGGCCGGACATCAGATTGCTCAGCGCAGCCTGCACCAGCGCTTCGCTTTCAGTATCGAGGGCCGAAGTTGCTTCGTCGAGAATGAGGATCGGCGCATTCTTCAGGATGGCGCGTGCTATGGCAATGCGCTGGCGCTCGCCTCCGGAGAGGCGAAAACCTTTCTCGCCGATGACGGTGTCATAGCCCTCGGGCATGCACAGGATAAAGTCGTGGGCAAGTGCGGCCTTTGCGGCTTCGGCAACTCGAGAGAGCGGCACATCGGGCTGGCCATAGGCGATGTTGTTGCGCACGGTATCGTTAAAGAGGATGGTCTCCTGCGTAACTTTGCCGATCTGGTCGCGGAGAGATTTGAGGCTGACGTCACGCAGATCGTGCCCATCGATGGTCACTCGGCCTGAGGTCACATCGAAAAATCGCGGGATGAGATTGACGAGCGTCGACTTCCCTGCCCCGCTCGGGCCCACCAGTGCGATTACCTCGCCTTGATGGATTTCCAGATTAATGCCGTGCAGCACCTGCTTGTGACCTTCGTCCGTGTTGTACGCAAAGCCGACGTTTACGAGCCGGATCGCGTCGCGGAAGTCCTTCAGGTTGAAGGCGTGCTTCCGCTCGATGACTTCGTCCCGGTCTTCCATGAACTCGAAAATCGCCTGCGAGGCGCCAAGAGCCTGCTGGAAGCTGTTGTAGTAGACGGCTGAGCGGCGGACGGGATCGTAGAGCTTGAAGAGCGCCACGATAAAGGCGAAGAAGGTGCCTTCCGTCATGGAGTGGCTGTGAATGGCATTGCGTCCAACGAGGAGGAGCAGAGCGATGGCCACGGCTCCGATGAAGTCCATCAGGGGCGATGCGATGGCCTGAGCGCGTACGGAACTCAGGTTGGCACGGAAGAGCCGGCGCGCAGCCTGGCGGAAGCGCAGAAGCTCCCAGAACTCCATGTTGAATGCTTTTACAATGCGGTTGCCGGTAATGGTTTCATGCAGGATGTTCTGGATTTCAGCCAGCTTGTCCTGTCCCTTGCGCGTGGTCCGGCGAACGCCTCGGCCGATCTTACGGATCGATCCGATCACGATCGGAATGAAGAGCAGCAGGACCCAGGCGAGCTTTCCTCCAAGGAAAATGACGACCGCAGTGGTGAACAGGAGGGTAAAGGCCTGCTGTAGGAAGTCAGACAGCACCGACGAGATGGCGTACTGCACCCGCTCGATGTCGTTGATCAGGGCCGAGAGCAGGGTTCCGGTGGCATGCCTCTGGAAGAATGAGATGGAGCGCCGCAGAATAGCCTCGTAGAGTTCATCGCGTAGATCCGTGATCATCCCGAAGCCAGCGTAGTTGGCGAGATAGGTTCCGGTGTAATCGCATACGCCCTTCAGGAGCGTTGAGGCAACGAAGGCAAAGGCTACAACTGTCCAGTCATTGTGGAAATGAGACGGGACGAAGGTCTGCAGATTGATGTGGAAGCGTTCGCTGAAACTGGACAGCAGGGTGATGTTTTTGTGTGTGTCCGCACCGGGATGAAGGACATTGTCGAAAATGGGCCCGACAAGCAGGACGCGAAACGCATCAAGGAGACCGACAGCAGCAGCGAAGACGACGGCGGAAATGACCTGGAGCCAATACCGGCTGGCGTAATGCAGCAGACGCCACCCACGTTTCATCGCATAACCTTCAAACGCGGGCGCGGGAATAGGCGGGGCTGTACTGTCATCTATTTATTCTACCGTTCGTTTGAAGAGGACGGGCAGCCCATCCACATATGGTTGCCTGCAGATGGGCTCAGACCAGACTAATCAACAGCGTCTTTTACTCCCACGGCAGTCTTATCAGCGCCCTTTTCTGTGTACTTCACTGAGACTTTGGCTCCCTTCTTGCCGGCGAGATAGGCGTCGGTTGAGCCCTTCTCGACTCCCTTGCCGGCATCCTTCGTGCCTTCCACAGTGGTCTTTTCGGTGTACTTGAAAGTCTGCTCGGTGCCATCGGCCGCTTTGATGACTACTGTTTTCGTACCTTTGTCGACATGCTTAACCACCCCGGACATGATGTGGACAACATCGTCCTGGGCGACGGCGTTCCACACGAACACCGAAGTAATCGCGAGGAGAGCGGCGAACAATGCGCCGCGCAACTTGAAGCTTAGGGACATTCCGTCCTCCTTTTCGATTCGACCTGCAGATTGAGGGGGAATATCCTCAGGAGCGCTACAGGGGAGCTGCAACTGCGTTGCAGTTGAGAGTACCACCGCAGAGAGTTGCCGCCAACGGTTCATCGGAAAGCTCGAGTGAGCAACAAGGTCAAACGATCGAGCGCACCACTCCGCCGTCTACGCGAATGGCGGAGCCAGTCGTGGCCGAGGCAGCTTCGCTGCACAGGTAGACCACCATCGCCGCGACTTCGTCGGGAGTTATAAACCTCTTGAGCAGACTGGTAGGCCGGGCAGTCTGGAAAAACTCGCGGGCGAATTCCTCTTTCGTTTTGCCCTGCTGCCTCGCGAAATTTTCGACAAAGGTGGCTACGCCTTCGCTTTCCGTAGGACCTACCAGAACGGAGTTCACGGTAACTCCGCTGGCCGGAAAGGACTCGGCGATGCCGCGCGCAATGGACATCTGCGCTGTCTTGGTCATTCCATAATGCACCATCTCGGCGGGGATCTGAAGGGCGGATTCGCTGGAGATGAAAAGAACGCGGCCCCACTTCTTCTCAAGCATGCGGGGCAGGTAGTGGCGTGTGGTGCGAACGCCGGAGAGGACGTTGACCTCGAAGAAGCGGCGCCAGTCGGCATCGTCGATTTCGAGGAATGGCCGGGTCTCGAAGATGCCAAGATTGTTGACGAGGATGTCGAGGTGGTCGATGCGCGAGAAGAGCTTCGCTGCTCCTTCTTCCGTGCCCAGGTCGGCCGCGACTCCGTCGACCTTGCCTTCGATTTCACCGACGGCCTTGCTGACGCGAGCTTCGGTGCGTCCGTTGACATAGACGAAAGCGCCTTCTCGTGCGAGGAGTTTGGCGATGGCGAATCCGATGCCTGCTGTCGAGCCAGTGACAAGTGCGCGCTTGCCCTTGAGTCCGAGATCCATGATGAACTCCTTCGAATGTCCTGATGGAGCAGATTCGAGGGGCGGGAAGTGGGATTCAGCGCGGCATATCTCGGTGCGCAGTCTTGACGCGATATCCCTCTTTGGCGAGGCGCTTCTTCATTTCTTCAGCGATCATCACGGAGCGATGCTGGCCGCCGGTGCATCCGAAAGCTACGGTGAGATAGCTCTTG
>JAFAKX010000255.1 GCA_019234945.1 Silvibacterium sp. | reverse complement strand
CGTAGCGCCGCTCCGCCGAGTCTCCGGCTCGTGCTCAATGACTACGCGCACCTCATCGCCAAGACTGGGTTCAATGGCGTTCACCTCGGTCAGACTGACCTGACGCCACGCGAAGCCCGCGAGTTGGTCGGCCCGGACATCCTGATTGGAGTCTCAACCCACAACGAGGCCCAAGTTCGCTTTGCCGCGCTCGAGCCGGTCGACTACATCGCCATCGGACCTGTCTACGCGACTACATCCAAGGCCAATCCTGATCCCATCGTCGGACTCGACGGCATCCGCCTCGCTCGCCGCCTGACGACTTTACCCGTCGTCGCCATCGGTGGCATCACCCTGAACAACGCCCCCGAGGTGTGGGGTGCCGGGGCTGACTGCGTCGCCCTCATCTCTGCAATTTTTACGGCCGGTGTTGATCCCGCACAAGCCGCTTCAGGGTTTCTGGGCGTTTTCGAGAAGCTCTCATCGGAGTTTCCATTGAAAGAAACGGCGAAGATGAACTAACGTTGAGTCGAGGTGAAGGCAGTGCTTTCCAAGTTCACCGCTCGGCCAAAACCGCTCCACTGGGCCCTGTTGGTTCCGATCCTTGCGCTGATCACTTCAGCATCAGCACCGGCGCAGCAATCAGCGTCCTCACCGTCCGCGCAGTCCACACCTGCACCTTCGTCGGATCCGGGTTCCCCAAAACAGGATCAATCGTCCAAGCCCGATCAGCCTCAGGAGCAGAAGCCGGCTGCCTCACCCGATTCCAAGCCTTTGACTCCCGAGGAGGCACGCCAGGCGCAGATCGTGGCCGATACGAACAAGCTCTACCAACTCGCTCAGGAGTTGCAGGCCGAAGTGGCCAAGAGCAGCAAGAACACCCTCTCTCTTGCTGTGGTCAAGAAGGCGGCGGAAGTAGAGAAGCTCGCCAAGAGCCTTAAGGAGCGTATGAAACCCGAGTAGCCTGCGTCCTCAGTTTTTGGGGGTTGGTGGCGCGATCTGGGTCGCCAACGGCTGGTCCTTCTGTCTGTGAAGCTCGTTCGCCTTCGCGAGTTCCACCTTCGCCTCCTGCTGGCGTCCCATCGAGGCGTAGAGCCGCCCAAGGCGCCAGTGTGCGTCGACCTCCGCCGGATCCATCCGGATCGCCTGCTTGAAGGCCGAGATCGCCTCATCGTTTCGCCCTGCTTCGGCATAAAGGATGCCCAGGTCCACAAACGCGATCCGTGGCGCCCCGGGCTGCCTGACGGCCGCTTCAAGAGCGGGGAGCGCCGCGGCATTGTCATTCTGCTTGATATTCACGTCACCGAGATAAGCCAGTGCCTGAGCTTGATTCGGGTCGTTGGCCAGTTCCTGCTTGAATTGCTCAGCAGCTTCGGGAAATGAGTGCTGCTTCCAAAGCAGATAACCCAGTCCAAAATGCACATTTGGCTCATTGGGAGAAGCTTTCGCCGCAGCTTCGAACTGCCGGATCGCACCCTGCGAGTCGTTCAGCCCGTCCAACGCCTCTCCGGCGAGCATGTCGGCCTGCGCCGACTCCGGATTCAGTAGGAGGATTTGCTTGTACTGCTCCAGCGTGCAGTCGTACTGCTTCGCCCACAGGCAGCTCTGCGCGAGCACGGTATGCAGTTGCAGGTTATCGGGACTCTTCTCGACCGCCCGGCTCAGGTATGGCAATGCTTCAGCGTATTGCGCAGTCGCGTAATAGCACATGCCCAGGAGCACCTGCGCCTGCATGTTGTCCGGAGCCTGTTTCACGGCGGCTCTGAGCGGACTGATCGCCTCGGCCATTTTTTCCTGCTTGAAGAGCGCCAGTCCCAGGTTGAGCTCGACGCCCGGCAGATTTGTCTTGAGTGCCAGGGCTCTGCGATAGGCTTCGGTGGCCTGCGCGTAGTCCTGCTCGCGCGCCAGCACCAGCCCCAGATGCGCGTAAGCCGCTCCGTCGTTGGGCGCGTGGCGGATCACCTCTCGCCAAGCCGCTTCGGCTTGCTTCCAGTCTCCCTGCTGCTCAAATACGAACGCTTTCTGAGTGGGAGTAACCTGGGCGTTCATCGCGGTTGCAGCTAAAAAGAGAAGGCAGATGACCATGGACCGCATAACAGGGCGTGTATTCAAAGCTAATCGTGCAATCACGCGAAGATCAAATCGGCATTCTCTCGAGGTTCGTTGCGTTTTCGGGATTGCGTCGTTAACATCGGCTCAGGAAGGCGGAGCTAATTCCCTCTTCCCGACTTGCGCGTCGCTCGTTTCAAAATTATTGGCCTCACGGCGAAGCCGCGATTCCCAGCGCTCTCGCCAGGTTCAGTCGTCGATCGCAATGTCGGATCACATAAGGAATTAACCAGACCAATTATGCGTGTGCTCATTACCGGAGTTGCAGGATTCTTAGGTTCACATCTTGCAGATTGCCTGCTCGCTGAGGGCAATGCTGTTATCGGAGTCGACAATCTTTCGACGGGATCACTTGAGAACCTGAAGCACCTCAAAGGTGAGCCGCGCTTTGAGTTTCGCGAGCATGACATCTGTGCTGGGTTCGATGTGGGCGCTGTGGATTATGTATTCAACTTTGCGTCGCCGGCAAGTCCCGTGGACTATGCACGTCTTGGTGTGGAGACGCTCGAGGTCGGTTCGGCAGGCACCACGAATGCGCTCAATATCGCAAAACGGTACAACGCGAAGTTCCTGCATGCTTCGACGTCGGAGTGCTATGGCGACCCGGATGTGCACCCGCAAACAGAGGACTACTGGGGGCATGTGAATCCGGTCGGGCCGCGATCGGTGTATGACGAGGCGAAGCGGTTCTCGGAAGCGCTTACGATGGCGTATCACCGCTATTACGGGGTCGATACACGGCTGGTTCGGATTTTCAACACGTACGGGCCCAGGCTGCAGAAGAGTGACGGCCGAGTGATCTCGAATTTCATGGTTCAGGCTCTGAAGGGTGAGGATCTGACGGTCTATGGCGAAGGCAACCAGACGCGCAGCTTTTGCTATGTGTCGGACGAGATCGAGGGAATCCTGGGGCTTTCGCGCACAGATGAGCACCTGCCGGTTAACGTGGGCAATCCGCACGAGTGGACGATCCTGGATTGTGCGAAGGCAGTGCTGAAGGTTACGGCTTCGCCGAGCAGGATTGTGTATCGTCCGCTGCCGCAAGATGATCCGACTCAACGGCAGCCGAATATCTCGAAGGCAAAGCGCCTATTTGGATGGGAGCCGAAGATCGATCTGGAAACCGGCCTGCGGTTGAGCCTCGACTACTTCCGGTCACTGGTCGAGGCTGAAAAGGAACTGGCCACAGGGGCTGAATAGAGCGTCCGCAATCCGAACTCGGCGCTCCAAAAGTGCGCGACTCCTGCGACTGTCCTGTTTTTTTAAAGAGGGCCAGCAGCCGGTGCACGATATTGCTTACAATCCGCAGAAAAGTTCTTTATGCTTGCAAACAAATACCGTGCATAGCAGAGAGGTTTGTGCCATTTCGCTGGCGCGCACGGCAATCCACTTCTTTGCAGGACGGGCTCTGGCACGCATGGATTTTGAGCAGCTTAGAACTTTTCTGGAGGTTGCCCGATTACGAAGCTTCTCGCGCGCTGCAGAGAAGCTGATGGTTACGCAACCGGCGATTTCGGCGCAGATTCGGACGCTTGAAAACGAGGTCGGAGCGCGGCTATTCGACCGCGACGGGGGAAAGGTCACGTTCACGGCCGCAGGCAAAGTCTTCGAGCCGTTCGCCGAGCATTGCCTTCAGTGCCATAACCACATCACTGTGGCAATCGGCGAACTTCACAGGTCGCCGCGAGGCGAGATCTCGGTAAGCGCGAACGAAGCGACCAGCCTTTATGTGCTGCCAATGGTTTTTGCGCAGTTCAAGCAGCAATATTCGCGCGTGGGGTTGAGCATCGTGAGGGCCGACCGGGCAAAGTCGATCGAGGGAGTGTTGAGCCGGGAAGTGGATTTCGGGGTGGTATCGCTCCCGCTCAAGGATCCGCGGCTGCTCGTGGATGTGATCCATCGTGACGAGGTGGTGCTGGTGGTTCCAAAGGGCCACTCGCTGGCACAGCGGGAATCGGTCAAGTTTCAGGAGATTCTGCAGCACTCGCTCCTGCTCCCGAAACAGGGACGGCAGCGTGAGCTGATTGAAGATCTGTTTCGCACGCATGACGTGCAGCCCCGGATTGCGATGGAGGTAGAGTCGAGCGAGTTGCTCAAGCGGCTCATCGCAGCCGGACTCGGGATTGGATTTCTGCCACGAACCAATGTGCTGACCGACGAGAAAGCAGGCACTTTGCAGGTGGTCAGAGTCGATGGCGTTAAGCTGAGCCGGGAGTTGGCACTGGTCTATCGCAAGGACAAGACGCTGACCCGGGCTGCGCATGCGTTCCTAGAGATTGCGACCGGGCGATCAAGGCCGCATCAACCGGCTCCGGTGCTAAAGAAGAGCAGGGGTTAGGAAAGCTATCAGGCTCAGCGATCGGCGCTCGGTGAAAATCTACTTAGCTTCGCGAAGGCGTGAACCCCTCTTCAAGGTGGAGCGGCTGGTGCGCCGCTGACCGGACTTCTTCAGCAGCAACTCTGGCGCTTCGGCGGTGGACTCCCGGATAATCAGCTGCGTGGGTATGATCCAGTTGCGCTGCTGGGAGGTGTCGAGCTTTTCTGCGACGGAACGGAGCGACTCGAAAGCGCCGCGTGCGAGGTCTTTGCGGGACATGCGGACGGTTGTGAGGGGCGGGTAGACAAACTCGGCAAGGTGAATATCGTCGAAGCCGATGACGGACATATCGCGGGGCACGTTGAATCCAGCGCGGGCGAGTACGCGCAGGGCCCCGATAGCGGTCATATCGTTCGAGCACATAACCGCTGTCGGCGGCTCGGACAATGAGAGCAGATGTTCGGTAGCGCGCATGCCGCCTTCAAGAGTGTGGTTGCCCTCAATGAGCCACTCGGAACGGGATTTCAGGCCGATCTCCTGTAGAGATTCCAGGAACGCGGTCTTGCGAGCGTGCGCAGAACCCTGGCGCAGCGGTCCGCTGATGAAAGCAATGGAGCGGTGACCCAGTCCGGCGAGATGCACGACGCCCTCACTGATCCCCTTCCGGTAGTCGACGGTGAGTGCGCGCACCAGAGGACCAGGGGGACCGGCGTCAACGAAAACCATGGGGATTTCGCGGGAGCTGAGTTCCTCGAGCAGGGGCTGCTCGATGCCGAAGGTCATGATGGCTACGCCTTCCACCTGGCGCTCAAGCATGCGCCGGATGCAAGTAGCCATACGAGTGAGGTCGTAACTGGTGGACCCGATGAGAATTTCGTATCCATGAGCAACAGCGATTTCCTCGAAGCCTTCGATGAGCTCCGGGAAAAACGGATTGGTGATTTCGGAGACAAGCAGACCGAGCAGACGAGTACGACCTGAGACCAAAGCACGGGCCTGAGTATTGGGGAAATAATTGAGTTCTTCAATGGCCTTCCATACCCGTTCGGCGAGGTGCTGGTCGACGGTAGGGATCCGGTTAATCGTGCGAGAAACGGTGGCAATGGACACGCGAGCGTGCCGGGCCACATCGCGGATGTCGAGGTGGCGCTTCTCATTTCTGTTCTGGCGAAGGCGTTTGTTTGTGGACAATCGAGTTGTTTCCCTTGACTTGGCCAGTGTAAGGCGGATACGTTCAAAGTTCCAGTAAACGTTTGCTTACATAAACGGTAAAACGCTTTAGCAACTTGACGGTATGCTGGATCAGTCGCGTGACGAAGATCTCGAGGGAAGGGTCGGTGCGGAAGTAAGATGCTCGATGCTCTGAGGGCGGAGGTTCTTGAAGCAAACCTGGAACTTGTACGCCGAGGCCTTGTGCTCTACACGTTCGGCAATGCCAGCGGCATCGACCGTGAGACTGGCCTGGTAGCGATCAAGCCGAGCGGAGTTCCCTACGAGACGATGAAACCCAGTGACCTTGTAATTACCGATCTCGACGGAAAGATCGTCGAAGGAAAACTGTGTCCTTCGTCGGACCTTGCGACCCACCTGCTGCTGTTTCGCGAATTTACCGGGATAGGCGGCGTGGTGCACACGCACTCAGAGTATGCGACGGCATGGGCCCAGGCAGGAAGGGAGATTCCGGCTTATGGGACGACGCATGCAGACTATTTTTACGGCCCGGTGCCGCTGACGGATGAACTGACGGACGAAGAGGTCGGCGGCGACTACGTGCTGAACACAGGCCATGCAATCGTGCGGCGGTTTCATGCTCCGTCGGGGAGCCTCGACCCGCAGGCGGTACCGGGGGTGCTGGTGCGGGGACATGCGCCGTTTGCGTGGGGCAAGAGCGCCATGGATGCGGCACACAATGCTGTCCTGCTGGAGGCAGTGGCAAGGATGGCCTATTACACCGCGACGCTGAACGCGGCTTGTGGCGGCGTATCACAGGCCCTGCTTGACCGGCACTACTTCCGCAAGCATGGTGCAGAGGCAACGTATGGGCAGAAAAGCAGGGATTAGATAACAGGATTTGTAACAACTAAGGATTGTAATCAATGCATAGTCAACTCCTGGGGGCGGCTGCAGCATATTTTGAGGGGCCAACGCGATCGCTGGCCCACCTGAACGCGGTCGATATCGCCGTCATCGCGATCTATTTCGGAATTGTCATTTTCATTGGCTTCTACCTGAAGGGCTCGGCGACCACCAGCGAGGAGTTCTTCATGGCAGGCCGCGAGATGACGGCGTGGATTGCCGGGTTGAGTTTCGTCTCCGCAAATCTTGGATCCCTTGAGCTGATGGGCTGGGCTGGATCGGCGTATGAATATGGCATCCTGGCCACGCACTGGTACTGGATCGGCGCGATTCCGGCAATGCTGTTCCTCGGCATCATCATGATGCCGTTCTATTACATCTCGAAGACGCACTCCGTGCCGGGATATCTGCATCTGCGGTATGGAGACGGAGCGCGGGCGCTGTCGGCAGTGAGCTTCGCCTTCATGACGGTGCTGATGAGCGGCATCAACATGTACTCGATGGCGCTGGTGATGAAGGTGGTGCTGGGGTGGAATCTGAACTTCAGCATCTGGGTTTCGTCGATCACTGTGGCGCTGTATGTCGGGCTCGGCGGGCTTCGATCGGCGATATATAACGAGGTGCTGCAATTTCTGCTGATCTGGCTGGGCGCGATGCTGGTGCCAATTCTGGGGCTGATCGAAGCGGGCGGATGGACGAATCTGAAGCATCAAATCGGCGAACGGCTCGGCTCCGAATATGTCCACCTGTGGAGCACGACAGGACACTTTAGCGATAATCCGATGGGCATTCACTGGACCGGCCTGGTCTTCGGTCTCGCCCTGGTCATTAGCTGCGGATACTGGACCACCGACTTCCTCGTCGTGCAGCGTGTTCTTTCAGCGCATAATCTGCGGTCGGCGAAGATGGCTCCGCTTATCGGGGCAGCCTTCAAGATGGCAGTGCCGTTCATCGTAATTCTGCCCGGACTGTTGGCGCTGGCAGTATTGCCTTACCACCTGGTCCCCCAAAATGTGGCTGTAGCGACAGGACAGCACAGTTACAACGAAGTGTTGCCGCTGATGCTGGTGCGCTATTGCGGGCCAGGTCTGCTGGGGCTTGGAGTGACCGCGCTTATCGCCGGATTCATGTCGGGCATGGCGGGCAACGTGAGCGCGTTCTCGACAGTCTGGACCTATGACATTTACGGCGCGTTTCTGCACAAGAATGCGGCCGACAAGCACTACGTTGCGATGGGGCGCTGGTGTACGTTCATCGGCGTGCTGATCTCGGTGGGCACCGCGTACCTGGTGCAGCACGCGGCGAGCATCATGGACTACGTTCAGGGACTTTTCAGCTTCTTCATTGCACCGCTGTTCGGAACAGTGATCCTGGGCATGATGTGGAAGCGCGCGACGAAGGCGGCCGGATTCTGGGGCTTGCTGGCAGGCACGTGCACGGCGATTGGCCTATTTCTGTGGGTTCACCTCGATCCCAAGGCGCTCCGCTATGTGGCTCTCTCGCCCGATGCGAAGGGTCTGGCGGAGGACATGTATCGCGCGCTGTGGTCATGGCTTGTGTGCGTGATTGTGACCATCGTCGTGAGCCTTGCGACGAAGCCGAAGCCGGTGAGCGAACTTGAGGGGCTGGTGTACGGCGTAGTTCCGCTTCCGGTGGAGCACGACGACCACTGGTACCAAAAGCCGATCGTGTGGGCGGGCGTGATCGCGGGACTGTTTGTGATTCTGAACATTATTTTCTGGTAGAGGGAGGCGGTGATGCGCGAGGAAATTTCAATCTGGTTCTTTGGCGGCGTGCTCTTCCTGATCTACGGCACGATCGTTTTTGTGGAGGGATTGTGGGAACTGAGCCATCCACTGGCGAACCCTCCGGCGTTGAGTAACCTCCACGCGCCGATATGGTGGGGCGGCATGATGGGAATTGCGGGTCTGGTGTACACGGTGAAATTCTGGCCGAAGAGGCACAGGGGTTAGCGAATAGCGTTTAGAGGAAATATGAAAAAGCAGCTTACGTTTGGAGTGATTGTCGGCAGCCGAGGATTTTTCCCGCATCATCTCGCGAAAGAGGGCCGCGAGGAAATGATCAAGGTTCTCGATGAGAGTGGATACAAGTCCGTCGCGCTTTCTCCGGAGCAGACGCAGCACGGAGCGGTGCAGACGGCGGACGATGCGCGGCATTGCGCAGAGCTATTCAAGAGGCATCGCGAAGAGATCGATGGCATCATCATTACGCTTCCGAACTTTGGCGAGGAACGAACGATTGTCGATGCGATCCGGCTTTCGGGGCTAAAGGTTCCGGTGCTGGTGCAGGCTACTCCTGACCGCACGGATATCATGAAGATTTCGCACCGGCGCGACAGCTTCTGCGGGAAGATGTCGGCATGTAACAACCTGATGCAGTATGGGATTCCCTATTCGCTAACGGCACTCCATACGGTCTCGCCGAGTTC
>JAFAKX010000131.1 GCA_019234945.1 Silvibacterium sp. | reverse complement strand
CGACGTCAAAGGCGAAATCCTCGAGCTGAAGAACACCATTAATACAATGGTCGACCAGCTTAACGCCTTCGCTGGAGAAGTCACGCGCGTCGCTCGTGAGGTCGGCACCGAGGGACGCCTCGGTGGACAGGCCGACGTTCCCGGGGTCGCCGGAACATGGAAGGACCTTACCGACAACGTCAACTTCATGGCCAGCAATCTCACCGGGCAGGTGCGCAACATCGCTGAAGTTGCCACCGCCATCGCCAACGGCGACTTGTCCAAGAAGATCACCGTCGACGTCCGCGGCGAAATTCTGCAGCTCAAGGAAACACTCAACACCATGGTTGAGCAGCTCCGCTCCTTCGCTGCCGAAGTCACGCGCGTGGCCCGCGAGGTCGGCACCGAAGGGCGCCTCGGCGGTCAGGCCAATGTACCCGGCGTGGCTGGAACGTGGAAGGATCTGACCGACTCAGTCAACGCCATGGCCGGCAACCTCACCGCTCAGGTCCGTAACATCGCGGAGGTCACTACAGCCGTCGCCCGCGGTGACCTCTCGCGCAAGATCACCGTCGACGTCAAAGGCGAGATCCTCGAGCTGAAGAACACCATCAACACCATGGTTGACCAGCTCAACGCCTTCGCCGCGGAAGTCACTCGCGTGGGCCGCGAGGTCGGCACCGAAGGCAAGCTCGGCGGTCAGGCCCAGGTGCCCGGCGTCGCCGGCATCTGGAAGGATCTCACCGACAACGTCAACGTGATGGCCACGAACCTCACCGAGCAGGTGCGCGGCATCGTGAAAGTGGTGACGGCCGTCGCCAACGGTGTGCTGACACAGAAGCTCACCGTGAACGCCAAAGGCGAAGTCGCCGCGCTCGCCGAGACCATCAACAGCATGACGAACACGCTGGCCACCTTCGCCGACCAGGTCACCACCGTGGCCCGCGAAGTCGGCGTCGAGGGCCGGCTCGGAGGACAGGCCAACGTGCCCGGCGCTTCCGGTACCTGGAAAGATCTCGTCGACAACGTCAACCTGCTTGCCGACAACCTCACCAACCAAGTCCGGGCCATTGCCGATGTGGCCACCGCCGTCACCAAGGGTGATCTCACTCGATCCATTCAGGTGGAAGCCCGCGGCGAAGTGGCCGAGCTCAAAGACAACATCAACACGATGATCAACAACCTGCGTCTTACCACTGAGCGCAACACCGAGCAGGACTGGCTCAAGACCAATCTGGCCCGCTTCACCGGCATGTTGCAGGGCCAGCGCGACCTCAGCACCGTTGGACGCATGCTGCTCTCCGAGCTTGCGCCGCTCGTCAATGCGCAGCAGGGCTTGATCTACCAGATGGACTCCGAAGAGTCTGGCACGCTGGCTCTGCTCTCCGCCTATGCCAGCACGCCTGAGGGCCATCTCGAGCGGATCCCTATCGGGGAGGGCCTGATCGGCCAGTGCGCGACGGAAAAGAGGCGCATGCTCATCAGCGACCTGCCACAAAACACCATGCCGATCCGCTCCGGCCTGTTCGAATCCATTCCGAAGAACGTTATCGTGCTTCCAGTGCTCTTCGAAGATCAGGTCAAAGCCGTCATCGAGCTGGCCACCCTGAATTCGTTCACCGCGTCTCACCTCTCGTTCCTCGAGCAGCTCACGGCCTCCATCGGCATCGTGCTCAACAGCATTGAAGCCACCATGCAGACCGAGGCACTGCTCAAGCAGTCGCAGCAGCTCGCCACTGAGCTCCAGTCCCAGCAGAAGGAACTCCAGCAGACCAACGAGCAGCTCGCGCAGAAGGCACAGCAGCTTGCCGAACAGAACGTCGAAGTCGAGCGCAAGAACCAGGAAATCGAACAGGCCCGCCGTGCCCTCGAAGAAAAAGCCAAGGAACTCGCCCTTACTTCCAAGTACAAGTCCGAGTTCCTCGCCAATATGTCGCACGAGTTGCGGACACCGCTGAACAGCATCCTTGTTCTTGGTCAGCAGCTCAGCGACAATCCCGACGGCAACCTCACACCTAGGCAGATCGAATTCGCGCGTACGATTCACGGTGCCGGAACAGACCTGCTCAACCTGATCAGCGACATCCTCGACCTATCGAAAATCGAGTCCGGAACTGTCTCCGTCGAAGCCGAAGAGGTCTTCTTCGCGAGCCTGCTCGAAATGGTCGCCCGTCCGTTCCGCCATGAAGCGGAGAACCGCAAGCTCTCCTTCGACCTGCACACCGACTCGCACCTCAGCCGCAGCCTCGTCACCGACTCGAAGCGCCTGCAGCAGGTGCTCAAGAACCTGCTCTCGAACGCCCTAAAATTCACCGAACAGGGTGGGGTCCGTCTCTCCGTCTACAATGCCACTACCGGATGGAGCGAGGACCATCCGCTCCTCAGCAAAGCGGCATCCGTCGTTGCGTTTGAAGTCGCGGACACCGGAATCGGCATTCCCCACGAGAAGCAGAAGATCATCTTCGAGGCCTTCCAGCAGGCCGATGCAGGAACCAGCCGCAAGTACGGAGGCACCGGCCTTGGCCTCGCCATCAGCCGCGAGCTGGCCAATCTGCTCGGCGGCGAAATTCAACTGCAAAGCACGCCCGGAAAAGGCAGCACCTTCACCCTCTATCTGCCGCAGACCTACGTCGGCGCGGCAAGCTCAACCACCTCCGAAGTGCTGAATGAGAATCGCGGCACGCCGACTGTCCTGCAGATCGCCAGCACCGTCGCCGCTGAGCGCGCCGCCGAAGAGATCGAAGATGATCGCGCCAATCTGCAGGAAGGCGACACTGCGCTGCTGATCGTCGAAGACGATCCGCACTATGCGCGCATTCTCCGCGATCTCGCGCGCGACAAGGGCTTCAAGGTTCTTGTTGCATCGCGCGGCGCCGAGGCGCTGGCCCTCGCGCGCGAGTTCAAACCAACCGCCGTCTCGCTCGACGTCTTCCTGCCCGACATGCTCGGCTGGACCGTCCTCAACCATCTCAAGCAGGACCCCGGCACCCGCCACCTTCCGGTGCAGATGCTCACCCTGGATGAGGACCGCAACCACGGCCTCTCGCGCGGTGCATTCTCCTTCGTCACCAAACCGGCCACAGCCGAGGGGCTCGAAGCCGCTCTGATGAGGATCAAGGAGTTCTCCGTCGTCCGCCGCAAGCGGCTGCTCGTTGTCGAAGACAACCCTGTCGAGCAGATGACCATCCGCGAACTCCTCGGCTACGACGACATCGAGGTCTCGACCGCCTCCACCGGCTCCGAAGCATTGTCCATCCTTTGCGATCAACACTTCGATTGTGTGGTGCTCGACCTTCGGTTGCCGGACATGACGGGCTTCGAGGTGCTTGAGCACATCGGCGAAATCCCATCTCTCAGCGACTTGCCTGTCGTCGTCTTCACCGGAAAGAGCCTCTCGCCCGAAGAAGACGTCCGCCTCCACACGCTCGCCCGCAGCGTTGTCGTCAAGGACGTAGAATCTCCTGAGCGCCTGCTCGACGAAACTGCGCTCTTCTTGCACCGTGTTGTCGCTAACCTGCCGTCCGACAAGCAGCGCATGCTCGAGCGTCTGCACAACTCTGATGAAGCGCTTGTCGGCAAGAAGGTGCTCGTCGTCGACGATGACGTGCGAAACATCTTTGCCCTGAGCAGTGTTCTTGAAAGGAGGGGCATGACCGTTCTTACCGCGAGCACCGGACGCGAGGCCATCTCGACGCTCGAATCCACCCCTGATCTCGCGATCGTGCTCATGGATATCATGATGCCTGAGATGGACGGCTACGAAACCATGCAGGTCATCCGCCAGAACCCTGCATTCCGCAGGCTGCCGATCATCGCACTCACCGCCAAAGCCATGAAAGGCGACCGCGAGAAATGCCTTGAAGCTGGTGCCTCGGAGTACCTGGCGAAACCGGTCAACACAGAGCAGCTCCTGGCGGCTCTGCGCATGTGGCTGCACAGATGAGTAACAATCTTTAAGGACTGACGGATGTCAACCAGTGGTTTGGATCAATCGTTCGGTAGCGTGAATCGGAGGGACGGCGCCGTCTCTCAGAAGGTCAACATCCTTCTGGTCGACGACCAGCCTGCGAAGCTTTTGAGCTACGAAGCTATACTCGGCGAACTCGGGGAAAACCTCGTTAAGGTCACCTCCGGAACTGAGGCACTTGAATTTCTTTTGAAGAACAACGTGGCCGTCGTCCTCACCGATGTGAGCATGCCGGGAATCGACGGCTTTGAACTGGCCGACCTGATGCGCCAGCATCCACGCTTTCAGAAGACAGCCATCATTTTCATTTCCGCCATCCACATGTCCGATCTCGACCGCATCAAGGGCTACCAGCGTGGCGCGGTCGACTACATCTCCGTGCCCGTGGTTCCCGAGCTCCTGCGCGCCAAGGTCAGCCTTTTTGCCGAACTCCACCGCAAGCGCCTCGAGTTGGAGCGACTGAACCTGGAGCTTGAGCAGCGTGTTGCCGAACGTACCGAGGAGTTGAGCGAACGTGCTGACCTGCTCGATCTGGCAACTGACGCTATCATGGTCCGCGACATGGCCGGAATCGTTCGCTTCTGGAACTCCGGCGCGGAAAACCTCTACGGTTGGCGGCGGGAGGAAATGATCGGTCAAAACCTCCATAGCATACTCGCCACAAAGTTCTCCATCCCATTCAGCCGGATCGAAGCCTCGCTGTATCAAACCGGCCGCTGGGAGGGCAATCTGCAGCAGATCACCCGCAGCGGGGAATCGGTTACTGTTGCCTGCCGGAAAGCGCTAAAGCTCGATAAATCCGGAAAGCCTGAGGCCATCCTCGAGCTCGGACGCGACATTACTGCAAGCCTGAGGGCTGAAGAAGCCCTCCGCACTGCCGAAAAGCTCGCAGCAATGGGCCGCGTCGCGGGCATCATCGCCCATGAAATCAACAACCCGCTCGAGGCGATCCATAATATTTTCCACCTTATCCGCCATCATCAATCCCTCGATGAAGAAGCGAAAGAGTACGCCCGCATGGCCGAGGAGGAACTCAGCCGCGTGGCACACATCGTCAAGCAGACCCTCAGCTTCTATCGCGAATCGCAGCAGCCCGTCGAGGTGTCGATCGCTGAGGTTCTCGATAACGTGCTTGAGCTGCAATCGCGAAACATCCACCTGCAAAATGTGGCGGTAGAGAAACGCTATCTCACAGATGCGACCGTACAGGGTTTCCCCGGCGAGCTGCGGCAGGTATTCATGAACCTTATCTCCAACGCCATTCAGGCCATGCCGTCCGGAGGCAGGCTGCGCGTCACCGTTCGGGAATACAGCGCTGAGCCCAACCAGGACAAAAAAATATCTGTATCCGTCACCGACACAGGCTCAGGCATCAAGCCCGACCACGCAAAACATCTGTTCGAGCCGTTCTTTACTACCAAAGCCGCCAAGGGCACAGGCCTGGGCCTGTGGATCAGCAAGGGCATCGTCCAGAAATACGACGGCTCTATCCAATTTCGCAGCCTCCGCTGTTCTGCCCTGACGGTCACCTCCTTCCGCGTCATGTTCCCCGCGCAGATGTCCGCAAAGCGACTCGACTCGCAGCCGACCTACAGCGTGTCGCAGGCCTGAGGCCTTTCGGAGCTCAAGGCTTCTTTTCTTCTTTTCCCGGCATCCGAGGGAGGTAGTACGAGCTGAAATCAAGAACGGACTGGTCTGCGCGTCCACCGTTGCCACTTTTCGATCCGGAAGATATTTCGATGGAACCCGCCATCCGCCGCCGCGGCGGCCAAGCTTCGGAAGCTGCTCCCAACTGCGCATTTCCCGCGCCAATCGGTGCCGACCCACTTGGCGGAACTGGTCCCTTTACCTCACCATCGAAGCTTTCGCAAGCAGAGATGGACCGGAGTAAAACCCGAAACCCGCGATGCCAGACCGCGCGGTACAGCTTCGATTAACAGGAGATAGTCTATGAGGTTCTTTTCCGAAAACATCGAAAGCCTTCGCGAGCTATACGTGAATCAGTTGAGGACCATGCTCTCGGCTGAACGTCAGATCACCGACGCGCTCCCCGAGATGATCGATAAAGCCACCGACGAGCAGTTGAGGCAGGCCTTCCAATCGCATCTGCAGGAAACGGAAGTACATGTCCAGCGGCTGGAGCAGATCCTCAGTCAACCTTCCAAATCCGACGCCATCAAGTGCAAGGCCCTCGACACCATGATTGACGAAACCGAGTCCGTCGTAGGGGATGTCGAGGACGACTCCGTTCGCGATGCGCTCCTCATCGCAGCAGCCCAGCGCGTCGAGCACTTTGAGATGGCTTCTTACGGCACATTGCGGAACTGGGCGCAGATACTCGGCGAGTCCGGGCACGCACAGATTCTGGAGCAGACCCTGAACGAAGAGAAGCACGCCGACCAGTTGCTCACGCAAATCTCCGACAAGGTCAACCCTTATGCGAGCGGCACAGGAAGAGCAACCGCAGCGTAACCGATTCCCGGCTTCGCAAACCTGCGAGGCCGGGTTTAACCTCCGCGCGGCTTTACTTACCCCGGCGCGCGACCGGCATCGAAGGCCAATTATGCCGTCAGGCCGCCCAGAAATCTCAGCGCTTGACTTTCTCCCCCGAGATCACCATCTCTCCTCCTTGCGCAAGGCCGCTAAGGATTGCCAAGGCTGCGACCTCTACCGCAACGCCACGCAGACAGTCTTCGGCGAGGGCTCTCCCTCACCGATTGTCATGTTCATCGGCGAGCAACCCGGAGATCAGGAGGATCTCGCCGGCCATCCCTTCGTGGGTCCGGCAGGACGCCTGCTCGATGCCTGCATGGAGGAAGCCGGCATCGACCGGAAGGCAGCCTACGTCACCAACGCCGTGAAACACTTTAAGTGGGAACCACGCGGTAAGCGGCGCATCCACAAAAAGCCCAGCATGCGCGAAATCGCGGCATGCCGCCCCTGGCTCACGGCCGAGATCGAGGCCGTCAAACCCAGGCTGATCGTCTGCCTGGGAGCGACAGCGGCCCAGTCCCTTCTTGGTGGCGCATTCCGCGTAACGAAAGACCGGGGCAAAGTCATGGACGTCGCTGGATATCCTCCCGTGGTGGCTACTGTGCATCCATCGTCCATACTTCGCGCGCAGACCGAAGAAGACCGCGAGCGCGAGCGCCGCCTCTTCATTGCCGACCTTGTATCTGTCGCCAGACATCTGTAACTGATTTGGTTTCTTTCTCGCCCCGCACCCGGTCGCAGAAGGTTCGCCGCAGCGCCGCGAAGCTGCACCTCTGCAGGCCCTTAGCTGCGCGTCAGCTCTTTTACATCCGTATCGCTCGCTATGAGTGCGATATTCGCCATGCCGAGGAACAGCCCGTGCTCGACTACGCCTACAATGGCTCGAATTTCGGCAGCCAGCTTCTGCGGATCATCGATTTGGCCGCAGGCACAGTCGAGGATGAGGTTGCCCTCGTCGGTAATGTAGTCGCCGCCTGAACTGTTTCGCCTTACCGTAGGCTTCACTCCAAGGGCCTCCAGCTTCCTGGCCACCAGTGGCGCCGCCATCTGAATTACTTCGACGGGAAGTGGAAATTTGCCGAGCCGCTCGACCAGCTTTCTCGAATCCGCAACGACGACGAAAAGCTTGGAGGCGCTGGCCACAATCTTCTCGCGAAGCAGCGCGCCGCCGCCGCCTTTGATCAGATCCAGCTTGTGTGTGACTTCATCCGCGCCGTCGATCGTCACGTCGATCTCCGTGGCATCGTGAAAGTCGATCACCGGAATTCCCAGCGACCTCGCCAAATCTTCGCTGGCTCTCGATGAAGGAATGCCGCGAACCTTCAGTCCCTGCTGCACTCGCTCTCCGAGCAGCTTGATGAAGTGCGTGGCCGTAGTGCCCGACCCCATCCCCACAACCATGCCGTCCTGAATGAACTCCAGGCTGCGTTGCGCTGCCAGTTCTTTCGCCTTGTCGACTGTCGCTTCCATAGCAAGCATCTTAGACGACCAGCCAGACGGAGGGAATCACTTCCGGTCGCTATTGGAAACTGTGTCAAATCTCTCGTTGAGATTCCACATAGGATCCTGTCAAAATACGCGCCAACTGGGGACCTCCGAAATCGTGCCGCTTCACTTGGCCGATTGCAATTCGTGAACAACGCTCGATTCCCCGCGGCCTCGGCGACAGCTCACCGCGAGTGCGCGCGGACACCGGCGTCATCGTCGTCAGGACTATGGGATGCTTGATTCCGGAGACGCTCACGGCGGTATCTGACTAAGGGTGAACTCGGACGACTTGACTCCAGAACTTTGGCAGAGTCTGGCGCGCCTTCTTATGTTGGCCAGACCCTGTCTTAGGCAATCGACTTCAGAAGTCGATCCGCAACGCGACTTGGCCGGTGCGGTTTCCCCCGCTCTCCGCCGTCTGAGCGGTGGTCAGTACGCCGAAGGCGGCGGGATTGCTGATATCCGTCACGGGTGGGGCGAAATTCGTGCGATTCAGGACATTCGTGAACGTCGCCTCGAAACGCAGATTCACGCTCTCGTGAATCGGCATGATTTTGGCCAGTCCCGCATTGACGGCAATCGTTCCCGGACCCTCCAGACTACCAACTCCTGCATTTCCGACCCGTCCGGCCCCTAACGGCGGCGGAGCGAAGGCGGCGAGATTGAAGTAGTTGGCATTGGTCCGATGAGCAGGAGTCGGGTTGCCGACGCGATCGGGACGAACCACAGTTGTTCCCGATGCTGCTGGGTTGGTGTTGGTCTGATCCTCGCTGACGCTCATCGTGGGTGTTAGCCAGGGACCTGTCTCGAGCAACGTAATGGTATTGACATTCCAACCGCCTAGGATGTGGTTGACGACTTGTGAGCCGCTCGACCACTGCCGTCCCGGACCGAATGGCAACTCGTAGGTACCTGTCACCAGCACGCGATGCCGGCGTGTTCCGACGACATTGCCACGGTTGGCGCTGATATCGAACCGGTTTTCGTCAGCCAGTCCGTAGCGGGTTTCGCCCTGAAAGGCCGTCGGTGCGTCGCCCTGCGCGTCGCTCAGGTCATGTGCCCAGGTGTAGTTTGCTTGATACGTCAGCCCATGACCCGTTCGGTGGGTGGCCTGAACCTCCATCGCTTGATAATTCTGGTGGCCCAGATTCTCTGTGGAGAAAATCGTTCCCCAGTTCGGGAAGGGAACCGGATTCGGATTCTTCTGCGGAGCAGACACTGTAGTTGGAAGCTGCTGGTTCCAGTTCACGGTGACGTTCAACCGATAAGAGTTCATGCCTACATAGCTAATGCGTACCGCCGTATTCGACGTGATTGCACGTTCTAGAGTGACATTCCACTGCGCCGACTGCGCATCGCGATATCGAGGATTAGTGGCCTGCTGGATCGTTCCGCCACCGACCGGTGCCTGTCCTGCAACTCCGGGAGGAGTCACCTGTGGAAATGCAAAGGATGGCGTGCCAGAGGCATTCATGTTGGTGTAGGTGTAAACGGAGGACTCCGGATTGCTCTCGTTGTTATTTTGCAACTGGCCAAGAGCCGTGACTGTGAAGATGCCAAAACCGGCGCGCACAACTGTCTTGTCATTGCCGAATGGCCTGTAGGCAATGCTCACGCGAGGATCGAAGTTGCGGAGATAGGTTTGCCGCAGCCCCTTGGCGAGTCCTTCCTGCTCATTCGACACAACCTTCGTGCATGGCAATGAGGGCGACGGAGCATAACCCGCATCGGCAGAAGCAGACCATCCTGGCGGCGCGGCATTGCACGCGTTGAAGGACTGTAGAAACGCGAGCACCGGTCCGCCGAGTTTGCGATAGAGGTTGTCGTTCACAATCACGGCATTCGTCACAGGGTCGAAGTTTGCTTGAATACCGTTAACATCGACGAACGGCGGAAGCCATTCCCAGCGAAGGCCGTAGTTCAGTGTCAGTCGATTGGTGATCTGCCATTCATCTTGCCCATA
>JAFAKX010000127.1 GCA_019234945.1 Silvibacterium sp. | reverse complement strand
GGCGGGCACAACGGCACCAAAGGGAAGACGACCATAGCTTGCCGCGCCTGGCCTTCTCCCACTATGCCACTACCGCCAGCGCTTCGAAGCAGTTTCTCTCACTCACAACGCGCCCCAAGCGCGCCCGTTGCTGACGGCTGATAGCTAAAAGCTCGAAGTTCTACGCGGCATAGCAGTCCTGTGACTTTCTCTTGCGTAGTTATGCTGTAGCCCCTACTCCTTACCTGCCATCTACGGTGCGGGCTAATGCAAACCGGCCGTGCAATCTGTGTGGCGGTGCTCACGCTGTCGTCGGCAGCGGCACAGTCAGCGGGAACGATCAGCGGCAGAGTGTTCGGAGTGCCGGGTTCGATTGCGATTCCGCACGCCGCAGTGGAGCTCGCGGGGTCAGTCGATCCGCCGTTTCGTACGACAGCAGACGCGGGGGGTTCCTTCAAGGTCGTGAACCTCGGCGCAAGCGATTATCGACTTCGCGTGTCGTCTCAGGGCTATCAGCCCATCGAATCGACGATTCACCTCGACGAGGACGAGACGAAAGATTTGCAGATTACGCTTGTCCGTGACGGGATGCGAAGGGTAGATGTCATTTCCGTGCGGTCGACGGCGGAATCGACGGGGCCTGGCGCAGATGGACAATTCCTGCTTGCCCGCAAGGATATCCAAAACCTCGCAACGGTCATCGGGGACGATCCGCTGCGGGCCGTTCAAGCAGTTCCGGGCGTCACCACAAACAACGATTTCGAGGCGCGGTTCTCGCTGCGCGGCGCCGATTTCTCCCGTATAGGCGTGTACCTGGACGGCATCCTGCTGCACGATCCCATTCATGGGCTGGAGGGTACGGATCTTCAAGGATCCGCCGGCATCTTCAACGTCAGCACCATCCGGCAAATCAGCCTTTATGACGACGCTTACCCGCAGCAGTTTGGCGACAGCTCCGCCGCGGTGCTGGATGTGTCTATGCGCGATGGCAGCCGCGACAGATACCACGTGCGAATGAATGCGAACATCGCCGCAGCCGGCTTTGAAATCGAGGGTCCGCTGAATGGCAACTGTTCCTGGATCGGCGCGTTTCGCAAGACTTACATCCAGTACCTGCTGGCGCGTGCTCTTACCGATCCATCGATGGCGTTCGGTTTAGAGGATGGACAGGGCCGCGCCACGTGCCAGATATCGCGATCGAACATTGTGAGTCTTGACCTGGTGGACAGCAACACAGATCTGAACCGCACGAGTATCAGGAACCAGCTTGGCGCTAATGCGCTGATGCTGGTAGGGCAGCGAACCCAGGTAGCGAATCTCGGCTGGACCTTCACGCCAAATGACAGGCTGCTGGTTACGAATCACCTGGCCTGGATGACGGATTGGTTTGACGACCAGAATCCGTTCGAATCGCCGCTGGGGCGTGGTTCTTACACCGAGTGGGCGGGCAACTCAAACGTGACGTGGATGTGGAACAGGCATGACGGGCTGGAGGCAGGATTCGCGTCGCGGGCCAGGCGTGCGGACGGGTTTACGGAAACGTATGACCAGGTAGAGGATCTGGACCTGGTGGACCGGTACACGGGGCGCGATGTTTTGACCGGCGGATACGTGAGCCAGTCATGGACGGCCTGGAGGGGCCGGGTCCATCTCAGCGCGAGCGGGCGCTGGGATCATGACTCGCTGAACGGAGCAACGGCGTTTTCGCCACAGGCCGGGGTCACTTTCGGCGTGACGCCAGCATTGCAGTTGTTGCTCGGGTGGGGCCAATATGCGCAGATGCCGGACGTGACGCAACTCGGTTCGGATCTCGGCGGGGCGAGGCTGCTGCCGATGCGGTCGACGCATGTGAACGCGGGCTTGCAGTACCGCCTGGGAAGCAGCACCCGGCTGCGGCTGGAGGTGTATGACCGGCAGGATCGTGACCTACTGTATCAGCCGTTCTACGATCCGCGGCTGCTAAATGGCGTGGTGTTTCTGCCGCCGGCGATGCCGCTGTATGAGAACTCGCTGCGGGGCCAGGCGCGCGGGGTGGAGGCCTATCTGCAGCGCGAGATGACGAGGCGCCTTTCGGGCTGGGTTTCGTACGCGTATGGCCGGACCTGGATGCACGACGGGGTCAGCGGGGATTCGTTCCCCTCCGACTGGGACCAGCGGCATACGGCGAACGCGTATGTAAGTTACGCCGTGCGGCCGACGGTAAATGTGAGCGCGCGGTTCACTTACGGCAGCGGGTTTCCGGTACCGGGATTCCTGACGATGGCGAACGGGCAGTTCTATCTGACGGACCAGCGGAACACGCTGCGGCTCGCTCCGTATGCCCGGCTGGATTTCCGGGTGAACAAGATGTGGAAGCGGGAGAAGTGGACGACGACTTTGTTCGCGGAGGTGCTGAATGCGACGAACCGGACGAATGTGCGGTTCGGGAGTTTGGACTGGTATTCGACGGCGAAGGGTCCGGCGGCGGTGAGCGTGGACCAGATGTTCCCGATTCTGCCGAGCGTAGGGGTGGTTTGGGAGCGGTAGAGGGGGCGCGGGTCAGGCGGCTTTTTTCGGCCGGTTTGTGCCGAAGACTTCCTGGATGGCGACGCTGAGGACGGGTTTCAGGTCGTTAAAGGGGATGGCTTCGTGGCCGGGCATGCGGGCTTGGATGGTGGAACGTATGTCGGTATCAAGTTCGAGATGCGCGGATTTCGCGTTGGCGAGGCGGATGCGGGCTTCCTGGAGGTCCTTTTTCTGCTGCTGCGAGTCAAAGCCAATTTCGGCGAGCCGGGCTTTGCGCTGTTCGGCTCTGAGCTTGAGGAGATCATTGAGGCAGCGGTGAAAGGCGCGCTCGTGGGTGACCTGGTAGCGGAGGTAGAGGGCGAACTGTTTCTCTTCGTCGATGAGGCCATCGGTGTTGAAGCAGAGGTTCTGGAGGTGCAGGGCGCGCCGGCGGAGCCATTCGTGCTGGGCCATGCGGTCGACGAGGGTTTGCTCGGTTGGGGTGCGGGGTTCGTGTTCGGCGCGGAGGCCGGACTGGAGGGCTTCGAAGGCGGCGGAGTCTTCCCAGGAGAGGATGTGGAAGGCGCCGGCGAGACCGTGGCGCAGGTTGTTCCCAGCGATTGCTTGTTTACCGGATTCCGTTCTGGGGCCGGTGCTTAGCTGGGCGTTGGCGCGGTTGGCG
>JAFAKX010000067.1 GCA_019234945.1 Silvibacterium sp. | reverse complement strand
TGGATCCCGCCGCATTGCCATAGCGAGTTCATCCAGGCCCTGGTGTCAGGGGGCATTCTTGCCGGCATCCTTGTCGTGTGCATCTATATACGCGTGCTTTGGGCCGCGCTTCGTAACGCGCGTCAGGGATTGAAACATATATTCCTGCTCATCGCGCTCATTCAACTGATCATCATGGCCTTTATCATGCCGCTCATCACCGTGCCATTCTGTGAGACGGGATGCCTTTTTCTACTGTGCTTTATTGGGATAATGGCTGCGAAACGAACAGTTCGCGAAAGGACACCGGCTCCGGCTATGAGCATCGACTCAATGCCAAGCCCTCACTGGACAGAGGAGGTTTCATCTGTTTGATGAACTAGCATGCGTCTGTATGCCCACAATATCCGATTAATAAAGTAAATATTGCAAGTTCTGGTGCCCATTTATGAAACGTATTGTTGAACTTGATGGCATTCGAGCTTTTGCCATCCTTATGGTAATTACGCACCATTACTATCCTTTCACAGTCATGCTCTATGGCCTGCCTGAATTTGGATGGGTCGGAGTAGAGCTGTTTTTTGTCTTATCGGGTTTCCTGATCACTAGTATTTTGCTGCAATTAAAAGAGAGGCCGCATCCTTATAAGATTTTTTATGCGCGCCGTATTCTTCGCATCTTTCCACCCTATTACGCTGTATTCATTTTGGTCCTTAGCCTTGCAATGCTACAAGGTGATCACTTTAGCTGGTCCAAAATGATAGGCAAAATATTTTTCCTCCAAAGCTTTGGAGAATCCCCCGCTGTCTTTGCTCACATTCTTCACACGGTGCAAGGCAACCTGTCATTTCCAGATCCTTTCATTCGTGAGGATCTCCCCAATGCTATGCATGGCTTTTTTGTGCATGGAGGATTTAGCAAGAGTTTTGTACCAACATGGTCGCTTTCCATAGAAGAGTGGTTTTATATTCTGTGGGCCCCCATGGTTCTTCATTTTCGGCAGAAAGTGCTCGGCAGTATTTGCATAATCACGTGCATTTTAGCTCTTGCCGTTCGCTGGTTCGGATTTCTGGGATTCGACACTTACTTCGACTTCTTTTCTCGCATCGATGTCCTGATGGGAGGTGCTTTGCTTGCTCTATGGGTGGAGCATAGACGCGAGCTTCCCAAACCTGCACAGGAGCGCTGCGATTCCATGCTGTTATGGATTTCTGCAGCCTGCGCGTTGTTGCTGGCAGTCATTCTCTATACGGGTAGGCCCGTAATTGGCAGAGAGATTCGCAACGATTGTTTATTTATGGTTTTTGGCTTGCCGTTGATCACACTTGGATTTTCAGGTTTACTTAATCACATTATTAAGCATGGGGGGAGTAACCGTAGGCTTCATCGCGTCTTGCGCATTAAACCCTTGGTTGCTATAGGAACAATCAGCTATACTCTCTATCTGGTCCATGTTCCAGTATTATTTCTCGTCAATGAAGCAGCTGCACATTTACGCTTCTTGTCTGTACAGTCATATACGGGTTCTCTCGTCGTCGCTTTAACTAGTTTTCTATGCTCCCTTAGTGTGGCTTCGCTATCTTTCCGTTATTTTGAATCGCCCATTCTAAAATATAAAAATCGATTATCTGGTTATTTTTCAAACGATCGAGCTCTCTCTGACTCTAATTTCATCGAGGACGCCTCGGGGATTGAGCAGCACACCAAGCGCACAACCGTTCAGGCTCTTCCCTACAGTTAGGCTCACTTCACATTATGAGTTCAACTATGTCTTTTGAGTCATCAGCAAAAAACGTGCAATCCGGCGTGGCACACAGACGCCGTCCAAAGTCTCGCTCTCTAATCTTGAGCGCAATATTGTTATCGAGCGGTTTCCATATTTCGCACTCTCAGCTAAACAGCTTCGACGTAACGTTGGAACCTAATGCCGTACAAAATCCCGTACCGCGGACATATTTCGCGATGAACCTGGCCGGATCGGCATGGAAGCATCCCTGGCCGACCGTGAATGTGGGGGCAGTCCGCATCTTCGACTCCGTGTGGGCCAAGGTCGAGCCGCAGAAGGGCAACTGGGATTTTTCTCACGTTGATGAAGATGTGGCTCAAGCGCGGCAACATGGCGCAGATGTCGACCTGGTGCTGGACGCTTCTCCGACCTGGGCCTCGGCGCGCCCGACCGAGACGAATCCCTTTGCCTTTCAGGCTTTGGGAACCCGCGCAGAAGCGAAAGATATGGCCGACTGGGAAAACTACGTCCGCACGGTCGCCACACGCTACAAGGGCCGTGTTCATGTCTATGAGATGTGGAACGAGCCCAACATGAAGTCCAACTATTCCGGGGACATTCCTCACCTCGTGCAGCTTTGCAGATCCGCCTACCGCGTTCTAAAGCAGGTAGACCCGACGATCCGTGTGATCTCTCCATCGCCGGCCCCTGGTGGCGGTCCCGAGTATCTTCGCGCTTTTATCGAACAGGGTGGTGGAGATACCTTCGACGTTCTCGGCTTTCATTTCTACGATAACTTATCGTCCCCGAGGATTCACCCGGAGTCCTTGGTGGGAACCGCTCAGCAGCTGAGACATATACTCGATAGTTTCAACCTCACCACTAAGCCCATCTGGGACACGGAATCCGGGTATTACATTCACAGTGCTCCAGGTGCGAAAGCCTATATCAAAAATTATCCGGCCAACATTCATGTTCTCGCGCAGCAGGAGGCCGTCGACGCAGTGGGAAGGTCGTACGCTCTGGCATGGGCTGCAGGAATTGAGCGATTCTACTGGTATGGCTGGGGCGAGCCGGCGTACGCAATCGTTGACGACAACGGTACCGGTATGAAAGATGCCACGCGCGCCTACGCAACGATCACCCAATGGCTGCTCGGAGCTACATATGAAGGCGTAACTCATACCCAGTCAAGTGAGTGGATCGTCAAATCCCGGACGGAGAAGGGACAAGAACAGTACATTGTTTGGACAAACAAGGATAAAGAGACATTCACAATCCCCAAGGACTGGAAGGTTTCTCAAGTAGACGACCTGACGGGAGGACACGCGTCAATCACAACCCCAACGATCGATCTTACCGGTACACCGAGGCTTTTGCACTAACAGCAGTTCTCTAAAGGTATTTTTCGCGTTCGCATCGCGTGCAATATTTGCTTCGGATTGGCAGAGGCGCCAAATCCAAGCCCGTAAGGGATCATACCTCGCTTTCGTTGATATTTTGCCCGGTTCTTGCGTGCCCGCAGATATGTTTTCTAAAACCACCCATTCGCCACTGTGAGGGGTTTAAACAATGATGTCTCCAAATTCTGCCTTGCTGACTGTTGATGAAGAAACTGAAGTGGTTAGCGCCGCGGCCACGCCCCTCTCGCTGTTTCCCGCTTCGCAATGGTCAGGGCGCATTCCGAGTCTCGACGGTGTACGGGCTTTATCTTTTCTACTCGTCTTCGTTTCCCACATGGGCTTTTTGGGATCACGGCCGGGGGGCTTTGGGGTCAGCGTCTTTTTTCTGTTGAGCGGCTACCTGATTACAACTCTGCTGTTACGCGAGCATTCGAAAACTGGGACGATCTCTCTTCGCAATTTTTACTATCGGCGTACGCTTCGCATCTTTCCGAGCGGCTATGCGGTCCTCATCATTTGTGCGCTGCTCTCCTATTGGCACGTACTAAAGATTCCCTTCAAAGCATCCGCATTTTTCTTTCAAGCTCTTTATCTTGAGAACTATGCTTTCTGGTGGAATCTGTCTGCAGGTCGTCACTCTTTCTATATAGCCGGTACCGGTCACTACTGGTCGCTCTGTGTGGAAGAGCACTTTTATCTGTTGTTTCCTCTCCTGCTGCTGGTGATGCTGCGCAGGAAGATGAACTTCGAGCAAATATCAAGAGCGCTCTTCGTGATTTGTCTTGGTGTGCTGGTGTGGAGAATAATCGCGGTTCGCATTATGCCGCTTGGGGAGGAGTACTGCTATCTGGCAACCGATGCCCGTCTCGATTCGATCCTCTGGGGATGCTTTCTGGCAACGGTCGAGCATC
Source organism: Silvibacterium sp. (assembly GCA_019234945.1). Classification (GTDB taxonomy): domain Bacteria; phylum Acidobacteriota; class Terriglobia; order Terriglobales; family Acidobacteriaceae; genus Silvibacterium. The sequence goes on along the minus strand of JAFAKX010000067.1, from coordinate 46,618 downwards.
ACGATGGATGGCGAAAGCTGCTTACTTACAATCGTCTGCTGTGGCTTATCCCCTTTGCATTCGTGTTGCTGGCCCTCACTTTTGTCTTTCATGCGTCCGGCCGAATGACCTTCCGCTTTACGCTGCAGAGCATCGCGCTGCTTCCAATTCTTTATCTGGTGACGCACTACGACAAATCATGGCTGGCGCGGCCTCTGAACCATCCGGTGCTGGTGCATCTGGGGACACTCAGCTACGCGCTCTATCTGGTTCACGGCGCTGCTATCGAGATTGTTTCCGCGCATATTCATGGCGGGCGCCTGATTGTGTGGTCGGTCTGCGGTGTCGCGGCGTATCTCGCAGCTCTGGCACTGCACTGGGCGGTTGAACGGCCATTCCTTGCAATGCGCGCAAAGCACAGAACGGCGTAGAACCGGAGCCTGAACACATGATTATCGTCTAAACGAGGGGCGCTCAGGCTACCACGACGGGATTTCGGGCGGCATCCAATGCGTCTGAGTAAATATTGAGGAGAGCACGGCAATTACTGGCCGGCATGTATAGCTGCTCGTAGGTACGGCGAGCCTGGTGGCCCATGCGGCCCATCAGCCCGTCGTCTGAATCAAGCCTCGCAGCAGCTTCGGCAAGCTCTCGTGCGCTGCCCGGAGTTATCAGCAGGCCATTGCGCTCATGCTCGACGACGCTGTCGATGGGCTCGATTCGCGTAGTAATGACCGGCACACCGGCGCTAAAGGCCTCTCCGATGACCAGCGGAACGCCCGCCTCATGCCACATGGATGGCGCCAACAGCATTTTTGCTCCGTGTAGCAGCAGGTGCACCTCTGCACTGGGTTTCTTGCCTAGAAATTCGAGCTTGCCAGGCTCGACGGCTTCGCGCACAGCGCTTTCCAGGGGGCCGGAACCGACGATCTTGAGCGGCAAAGGGAACTTGCCACTCCTGGCCGCGCGCAGAATGCAGTCGATTCCTTTCTCCGGAGAAAGCCTGCCGACAAACAACGCATAGGCTTTCTCACCAGCCGTTAAGCCGATGTCGGGCACGACATTCGCCTTGACGATGATGCGGTCGGCCGGAAGGCCGGCGTGTTCAATGAAGAGAGAGCGCGCAAAAGCGGTCAGGGTGATAAAGCGGTCGACGCGCGTGCGCCAGGTACCACGCAGCTTGTGGATCGTGACCATACCGGCGAGCGCAGCAGTTCCCACCGCACTTCCGCGATAGCAGCGGTGAACCAGAGCCGGCAACGCATTGCCGCGGCTCAGACACTCCGTACAGATGGCCTGATCTCTGAATAAGAGACCGCCGGCACACATCAGACGGTAGTTATGCAACGTCTGCACGACGCCGCAGTTTTCGTCGCGGGCAGCATCGTAGACAGACGGCGTGAAGCGAGGGAAAAAGTTATGGACGTGGATGACATCGGCGCGAAAGTTACGAATGCGCTTGCGGACCGCTTCGCGCATTCGGGAAGAATACGCGAGGTGCATCGTTGTGTAGATCTTCTCTCGCGCGCTGATGATGGAATCGTTGTTTATCTCGAAGACGTCGACGTCAATACCGAAAGAACGCAGCATTTCCGTTTCCTGCGAAACGACGACGTCCTCGCCGCCCTGGATTTGATAGCGGTTATGCAACACCAGCACGCGCATGAAGCTTTCCTTCTAGTGAGGCGCAACGGGGGTTTGCGCGAAGGACGCGCGTTGATGAGCGGAGCTTATGCCGCGCCACTCATGCATTTCTCAGCGACGTGCGAGAGCTTTTGGCAGATCAGATCCCACCGCAGTTCCTCGTCGATCATGCGCTGTGCGCGCTCGCCCATGGCGATGCGCTCGGTTGGACTGGTCTTCTCGATCGCGAACATTGTTTCCGCAATGCTCTTGGGCTGATTCGGACGGCAGATCCAACCGGCCTTTCGAGGCTCAAGGTATTCTGCAAAGTTCGTTTCTTCGCTCACAAACAAGGGAAGACCGAGAGCCGCAGCTTCGAGACACGCCGTTGGCAATACGTCAAAGCGCGAGGTATGCACGAATGCCGCCGCCGTTCGCAGCGTGGAACGCAGCTCGTTAACCGGCAATACTCCTGGCCACGAGACATGATCGGCAATGCCTAGGTGCTCGGCCAGATCACGCAGGTAGGCGTTGTCCTTGCCGCCGGATATAAGGACGAGATTCAGCGTCCCACCGTTCTTGCGATACTCGGCAAACCCACGAAGGAGCAAATCGAGGCCCTTCTGTTTAATTTCGTGACGTCCGCAGAACATGATGGCAGGCGGAGTGGCTTCAGAGCGTGGACTGGGATCGACCTCCAGCTGCTTCGGCTCGTAGCCATTGGGAATGATCACCATCTTCTGGCCGGGCGCACGCGATTCCAGGTCTTCGATTTCAGTTGCGCCGATCACGTGGATCATCGCGGCATTGCGCAGCATCCAGTTCTCCCAGAGAGCGGCGAAGATGGCTTTCTTGATGCGTAATGAGCGAGACTGGTCGGCATATAGCGACAGATACCCGCCGTGGGTTGTAACTCCATAGGAGATGCCGCGATTCTTCAACACTTTCGCGATGGATGTGAGTTCCGGGATATACACGGAGTGGAGCTGAACCCAGGTATTCGAAGGCAAGCTATTCAAGGCCTGGCGTAATTCTCCGCTCAGCAGAAATCGCGATTTAGTTGTAGAAAAGACTTGAATGGGATAGATATGCTCGTGCGTAACCGGAGCGCGATTGGGTTTCAGCGCCCACACTTCAGACTCAAGTCCCATCTCTTTCTGCGTAGCTGCCAACCAATGAACAACCTTGTTGACGCCGTTTACAGATCTCGGATCAGCACTACCCACCAGGATATGCACGAATCGCATCGTATCCAGCCTTTCCACTATTGCAAGAGTTGGACCTAGTACTTGCGTTGGCATTGCCTGCGCAACGGATATTTTTGGGATTGATATCAGGTTACCATGATTACGGTTGTAATAGGTCGAATTACCGCCACAACTTTTCCACGTTCAAATTACTAGAGTGTCAAGGCCTGGGCCATCGATCCTTCCACAATCTTGCGAAAATCGGCCACGACTTCGGCGATTTTGGGCAAGATCTGCGATCGCTGTGCGGTGAGCTGTCGCACCTGGGCCGCCTGTTCTTCCGGGGTGGACGCGGTTAGCGATGGGATGCCCGACATGGAAAGCAGGGATTGCACCTTGGCCTTTCCGCCAAAGGCAATGGGTAGTGTGCCGGTGAGCGAAGCGAGGATCAACGGGTGCATTCTGCCGCTGATAACCGCGTCGGTGCGGCTGTAAATGGCCACGACGTCATCAACGATTTGCGCCGAGGCGGTGGTGACGCCGGGATGGTCCTTGTATCTGGCCTCGATTTCGGCGAGAGCCTGGAGATCGTATTCCGCTCGCAGATCGTGTGCGACCAACTGCACAGAGATGCCGTTCTTCAGCAGCGCATCAATCAGTTGGATGGTTCGCTCGTTCTTTTCGCGAATACGCTTTGGATCATAGGCGATGAGCATCGCCACGCGGAGCTGATGGTCGGCGTCGGACTGGTTCCATTGCGGCAGGAGCGCTCGATCAAGAGAGAAGACGACATCGCGTGTCGTCCACACTTTGTTTTCGCGAATGCCGGCGTCCTTCAGGACTTCGGTGGACTCGGGGTCACGACAGGTGCACACCTGCGCCAGCGAATACATGTGCTTCACCAGGAATCGAGGGAGCTTGCGGTTGAGCTTCTCGGCACCGATGCAGGTGACCAGTGGCTTCTTGCCGAAGAACCAGTTGATCAGCAGAAAGAGCGAACTCCAGCCCACAGGCCAACCGAGCGAGGTATCGTCGACCATCTGTCCGCCTCCGACGATGAGGCGGGCCTTTCGCAGAATTTGCAGTGAGGCAGGCAACGGTCCTGACACAACTTCGATCTGCCAGGCATCGTACTGCGCCTTTACCTCCCGGCTCACACCGCGGGGCACCAGAACATATTGCCGGGCGGCCGGCTCAAGCCTGCGCAATTGCCGTGAGAGCGCCCATAAAATGGCCTCGTCTCCCAGATTGTGCCCGCCATAGCCGCCCCAAATTACAAAGCTATTCGTCACGTCGCCTCCAGTGCGCAGCAACGCGTGGACTTTTCAGGGGAACGAAAGGCTGTCTGTCAATCTTTTTCTTATGGTAGAGCTTTAATTCAATTATGAAGCGCGTCGGTTATCGAGCAAACCGCTGTAAAGTGTTTTAGCGAAGGCGGCGCGTGAAGCCCATGAAAATTCTTCTGCACGGCGCCAGGCCATTTCCGACATATGATTTCTCTGCTCGAGCGACATCGCGGCAAAACGATCCAACGCTTGAGAGAGATTTAGGACTGTTTCCTGCTTTGTGGAACCGATTGGTACCTTCAGCGCTGAATCGTCGGAGATGAGATCGCGTGCCCCGCTCAGGTTCAGGGTGATCACGGGCAGGCCTACGCTCATTGCCTCCAGATTTTGCGATCCGAAGCTATCGCGAAGGCTGGTAAAAAGAAGCGCATCGTGCGTGGCGTATGCCTCGCGCACCTCCATCCACGGCAGTCGTTCGCCTTTCCAATGCACGCGGCCAGCGAGTGAACGCTCGGAGATCATACGACGCACGGTCTCGGCCGGCAGGCCATCGCCCACCAACGTGATGTGTATCTTGGCCTGTGTTTGCGCGAGGGCGTCCAATGCCAGGGGCAGCCCTTTTCGCGGAAGGAAGCGGCCAACCCAAAGCAGGCGGAGAGGCGGAGCCCCGGAGAAAACTCTGGGCGTCTCGGCGCGAAAATCCTGACGAGAGCCCGTATCGCAGAGCAGCTCTACGCGGCGGCAACCGGCATTTTCGGCGAGCGCCAAGGTGTCATTGTTGGCGGCCAGCACCACGCTCATCCGCTTCATCCACGCCCGGTAAAGCCAGAGTCGCGGCAGAAGGCGAGTAACGCGCGTACGATTGCGCTCACCTTTTTCCGCATCACCGAAATAAGACAGCAGACTCTCTGGCGTGGTCTGGCCGCCGCCCACTGGCCCAAAAATGGTAGGAAGGCCAAGCCTCCAGAGTTGTGTAGGAACATGCACGGCGCCGTAAGAGACATGATGAACGATGTCGAAGGAGATCTTGCACGAAAGAGATTTGGCCTGACGGAGTGTGCCCCACTGCCACAGCAGATAATGCGCTGCCCCTGAGCTCATGGGGTTCATCCACGGCACGTCGACATAATGAGGGTGCAAGCGCGGACAGGGATGTTCCTTGAGATACGTGTCAATCGAATTCCTGTTTCTGCCTGCGGTCAAGAGATAAACCTCACAGCCCGCCTCGGCAAGGTGCAGCGCCCAATTCCAGCCGGTTCCGGGTTCGGAACCGGCGTTGGGGCGACAGGCATAGGCAGAAAGAAGGACCCTCATCGTAAAAATTTGCGTTTGGCTAAAAATTACACTTCAACGGGCGGAGTCAGTAGAAAATCACGCCTCATTCGCCGCACGCGCAGGACGAGCCCGGCGCCGACGATTGTCTGGAAAAGAATCTGGGCTGCGGTCATGCCTAACATCACACCCGTTAAACCCAGGTGTTTTGCAAATGGCCCCGCAAAGAGGATCGAGAAGCCGGTCATCGCCAGATAAGACCAGAAAAGGGGCGCGGTGTATTCCAAGGCCTGGAGACCTGCTCGCAACGGACCGGCAAAGAAGACCACGAAGTAAAAGAGCGCGTAAAGCCGCAGGATATACCCGTAGGCCTCATATTTGGCACCATAAATCTTGAGCCATAGCGAGGGAAAGAGAGCAACCAGCGCTAGAAAGAAAAGCGTGATCAGGCCCCAGCGCCAGAGGATCTGCTTGATGTAATCGAAAGACGCATCGAGCCCCTTGCTGTGCATGCGGCGCGCGGCCTCCGCGGGAACGACGTTGTCAAGCCCAAGAAACCAGATGTGCGCGACTCCGACGATGTTCTGCGAAGCACGCAGGATTCCGGCGGCCGCCGCACCATAGTAGAACGGCGCAGCCATGACAAACAGGTTTCCCGAACTCCACTGCATAAACGCCGAGGGCGCCAACCAACGGGAGATCTTCCAGTGCCGCAAAAAGATCGCGCGTAGCGCACGGAATTGCAACCGGATCGGCTCAAACCAGTAACAACCCACTACAAAGCCCGCCAGGGAGGTCAGAGCAATCACCCAAAGCGCAGCTTGCGATGTGAAATGGGCCCGCGGCGCCATCCACAAAATGATCGGCAACTGAGTCAGATAGCTGACTGCATCGCTGGCCAAGGCCAGTTTGCTCCGCCGCGTCGAGAAGAGATAACGCCGGACAAAATCCTGCAACAGATATGCCAGGGTTGCAATGCTCAGCGGGATGCCCAAACCGTGAACATCCCACCGTGGAAAATGCTGAGCGGATAGCCGTACTGCAAGCAACACCGCCAAGGAACATATCAATGCAAATATGATCTCTTGTACCAGCACCGCAGCGTAATAGAGCGGCCTGTCTGCGGGTTCCTGCTTGGGCCCGACGCTCATCATTGGCGTGATAACAAAGGCAAACTGGAGGCTGTTCGCGAAAAGCACAGCCATCCACGCCAAAGCGAAAACACCGAAATCCCGAGGGCCGAGAGACCGAGCCAGAATGACGTTCGTGATAAAGTTCGCACCACTAACGATGGCCTGATCGACCAGCGCCGACATTTCCCGGCCCCCGCTGATGCGAAGCAAGCCACGCTTAAGGTTTTCCCAGAGCATCCAGCGATCCATACCCCGCGTGAGTTGGATTGAAATGTTCAGTAGCCGACAAACAAGTGCATTACGTAGCGCAGACCCTGATTGGACCCCAATTGATTGTTGACACCGTCGCGCGTCTCGGAAACCTGAACGCCGTAACCGCAGGTACTGCAGTACACAGACTCAGTATAGAGGTAGGAGACATTCGCATCGGTGTCCTGGAATGCAATTGAATTCGCAGGCATCGTTCGTACAGGATAAATCACATTGCCGAGAAGTTCAGTCTGTCCCCCAGGGGCAGTGTCGATGACAATGCCCGGCTGCTCCGTCTTAAGTCCTAGAATCCAAAGGTTCCCATTATTTGTGATTTTCGTGCCAGTGAATTCATCATCGAGCTGGCGCGCCCAGACCGATTGACCTGCCTGAAATGTAGTTTGGGGCAGCTCCACATCTTCCAGGAATAGATTACCGGCTCCCGGATAACTCGTATACGTATACCTGCCGTTCTTTATCACGACGGGCCGGGTACCCTGCTGATCGACTTTGATGCCATATCCAAACTGCTCTACAACTAATGGCGAAGTGCTCGTGCTATCTACAATTAAACGAACCCCTCCGCCGTTGGCGCCTGCGGTGCTTCCATTCACGACGGAAGAAAACCCGACGATACGATGCACGGTATCAGGCACTGTAACTGCCGCTTCGTTATAGGCAAGATAGGCCCCGAAGGGAAAATAAATCGTGGAGGCGCCGCTGTTGAGAGTCGCCTGCAGAGTTGAAGTGTCCCCATAAAAAGAAGGGGTAAATGCGGCCCAGTTAGAGAGATTTGTATCGGAAAAAGCAGGAGTTTCCTGGACAGGCAGATTAAGGCTATGAGGAACAGGAGTGCCGGCCAGGGCCTGCGGCGTTCCAGAGACATATTCGGCGATGGTTCCCGACTGAGAGACGGGAACGGTTCCGCTTGAGTCCAGCACAGTTTGGCTGTAGCCTGTGGAAGAGATATTTCTCAGATAAAGGCCGCCCCCGCCGCCGCTGTATTGGATTGCCTGCAAAGACTGCCTGCCGCCCGTGAGCGACGCATCGAGGATCGACACGAAGCCGCCCTTATTGATCACGGCCGGCATCGTGTTGTGGCTATACAAATTACGGATACTTACGTCCTGCTGCGCGAGATTGAGCCCGGCGACAGTTTGGGCGAGGAGAGAAAGACCCTCGATGGTCACGCCATATTCGTAGGCGGCAGTCGTAATTCCCACTTGAAAGCCATGGATATATAGGTTCTTGATCATCATGGGGCCGGGATAGTGGCGCGTTAGCGAAAGACCGGCAATCCCCTGCCCGTCGTCGCTAGTGATCGAAACATCATTCAGACCACCAGTGTTATTCGAAATAAAGTCCACGCCCACTGCGCCGGGATTGTTGGAACCGACTTCGATTCCTATGTCCCGGATATTTTGATGAAATGAAGCATTTCCGCCGGGAGTTAAAATGACCGGTTTGGCGCCAGGTCCGTTGAAACCTGAAGAGCCAGGTGCAAGAAAGATAATGCTGGACGAAGTACCCGCGCCTTGCAGGGAGACGCAGCAACCATTCCATGACAGAGTGTCGGTGACACGATACTTGCCTGGCGGGAAATAAAGAGCCTTCGGTAGCCCATAATAGTTGCCTGACGCGTCGCTGCGTCCGTCATTTAAAGCTGCCTGGATAGCCGCCGTATCATCCGCAATTCCATTGCCCACGGCCCCGTAACTTTTTACCGATTTCATGAAACCAGCGGGAAATTGGATCGGACCGGGAGTTAGCGTTGCACCAGTTGGAGTTGATGTAGAGCCGGTTGCTGCTTCAACGACATTTGGAGACAACACCTGCGCGAGCCTGATTTTTCCCGCCAACAGTGCAGACTTACTCATCCTGATGAATGTGTCCTGCCCAAAGTTGATCCCGCTAGAATTGCGATCCGGAATGCTGATACTGATAAATACCGCGGCGAAAAGAAAAATCCCGTATATAAATTTGCGTTGCCAAGCTGCGGGACTAAGATGGTCGATCTTTCGACGACGCTGTGTCATCAACATAGCGGCGATTGCTCCTCGCGTTTATGAACTCCTCCTCGGATGTTAATATCTGACGTAAGGAATTCGTCGTCGTAAATGGGCTCGACCCCGAAACTTTAGTTTTCAAGCGCATGCAGAATAATGGTTGCTGAACGTTAAAGAGCCAGTGTTTTCATATCGTTTGCGGACCGCGGTCGCGCGCTGGATGTTCTCGCGATAGGACGGGCAAGTAAGAACTCCTTTACCTCCAAGGAAGTCACGTTCCTCAAACATGTTTCGGTTCAAATTGCAATCCCGATTGAAAATTGCCTAGGCCCAGTGCGATCTTAAGCACGTCGAGTGCCAGGGGTTCATCGTCCTGCAATAACCGGTGTTTACTTTCCAGTAATACTTCCATTGCAGAATAGGGACATCGTTTCTTTTCTTTTGGGTCCGGTGTCTGCTCCGGATACCAATTCTCCTTTCGATAATTACTTCCCAATTCTTAGAGGATTTGGCAATGACGCGTGCACCACTTCGACAATTCTTCATGTTCCTCCTGCTTCTCACAGCGGGATTGGTTCTCCAGGCCCAGGTCAACACCGCAAACTTATCCGGACTCGTCACCGATCCCACCGGCGCGGTCCTTCAAAACGTGACAGTAAGTGTCACGAATCCGGCAACTGGATACAGCCGCATCGTCCGCACGGACGGCGCTGGACTCTACTCCTTCCAGGACCTTCCGATCGGGCCGTACTCGCTCAGCGTGAGTCAGCCCGGTTTCGATACCATACATGAAACCGTCACGCTGACCGTGGGACAAAGGGCCCGCGAAGACTTCCATTTAGAGGTGGGGTCAGAGCAGCAGACCGTCAAGGTTGAGGCCGCAGCGCCGCTGCTCTCTCCCGACGACGCCTCCATCAGCACCGTGATCGGCTCTATCACTATTGAGCAGACACCGCTTTATCTCCGCAATTGGGACGACTTACTGCGCACTGTTCCCGGCGTGCAGATTGCGCGTTACACGCAGCAGAGTGGAGCAACCTCGGCTGGCCGCGTCGGCGACTTCAACGTAAACGGCGTCCACTCACTCCAGAACAACTTCATTCTTGACGGTATCGATAACAATACTTTTTCTGAGAACGTCCAGGAGCTGAGCACCGAGTCGTCGCACCCCTCAGTGGATACGATCGCCGAATTCAACGTCATCACCAATCCCTACTCGGCCGAATATGGCCGCAGCCCGGGCGGCGTCGTTTCAGTAAACACGAGGGGTGGCTCCAACCAGTTCCACGGACTCGCCTACGAGTACGTCCGCAACCAGTACTTCGACGCGAACGATTTCTTCTCTGACCGACATGGCCTGCGCAAGCCGGAGAATAACCAAAACCAGTTCGGCGCCAACCTCGGCGGTCCGATCCTCAAGAACAAGCTGTTTTTCTTCTTCAACTACGAGGGAACTCGCATCAAGCAGGGCGTCTCGCGCACGGCGACTGTTCCGCTGCCGAATGAGCGCATCGGTGACTTCAGCCCCGCGACCGCCGCTGCCGTGGGGGTCACCTATCCCACGATCTACGATCCCACCACCTGCGCGCCTGCGTATTCAGGCTCGAACTGCCAGCCTTTCGCGAACAACACCATTCCTTCGGGAAGGATCGATTCCTCCGTTGCTGCGCTGATGACGCTCTTCCCGCTGCCCAATGCGACTACTCCCGGAAGCCCGCCGAACGTCAACAACTTTGTGCGCAACGCGCTGGCTATCGACAACAATGACAGCTATGACGGTCGTGTCGATTGGGCGCCGTCTCCGAACGATACGGTCTTCGGTCGCTACAATTATTCCAACCGTTATCGCTCGATTCCAGGTTACCTCGGTGGTCTCGCCGACGGCACCTCGACCTCGGCATGGGGCGACCAGAAACTGCTGGCGCACAGCGCCGTGCTCGGCTGGACGCACATCTTCAATCAAAGCATGGTGAATGAGTTTCGCTTTGGCTGGACCCGCAATTTCTCTTACGCGCAGCAGCAGCCGTTTGGTCTAACGCAGTTCGCCGGAGACTTTGTGCCCGGAATTCCAACGAATCCGGCCAAGGGCGGCGGTGTTCCCCTCACGCAATTCTCGAACTTCGCCTTTGAAGGCTCGCCGGACTTTCTGCCGAAACGGCAGGTCCCAATGCAGTACCAATACAACGACACCTTCTCGATGACAAAGGGAAGGCACTCGCTGAAGTTCGGCGTCAGCATCTACGCGCCGATGAGAAATCTCTTCCAGGACGAGCCCGGCACGCGTGGCGATCTCACCTTTACCGGTGTCTTCACCTGCCAGCACAGCGCGCCCGGAAAGTGCCTTTCCGGCACCGGCCTCTCCTATGCTGATGGTTTGCTCGGGGCCACCGAGTACACGCAGCTCACCAATGTGGACTTCGTCGACCAGCGCCTCTGGATGGCTTCCGGCTTCGTCGAGGACGACTGGAAGGTCACGCCAAAGTTGACGGTCAACCTCGGCCTGCGCTATGACTTCGCCACCCCGGTGATGGAAGGCAAGAACCGCATAGCCAACTTCAATCCGAACGGCAATGGCGGCAACGGCTCGCTCGTCTTCGCCACCGGCGGCTCCATCCAGGACCGCTCGCTGGTCGAGCCCAACACCAAGAACTTCGGTCCGCGCATCGGCTTCGCTTTCTCGCCCGATACGAAGACCGTCATCCGCGGAGGATACGGCTACTACTACTCGCTGTTTGAGCGCATCGGCAGCGAAGACCAGCTCGCCCTCAATCCTCCCTTTCTTGTCAACAAGACGATCGCAAGCACCACTACTCCCGTCCTGACTCCCTCGGTCGGCTTCCCGTCCAACTTCCTTGACCCGAGCACCATCAACTTCAATGCGCTGCAGGCATTTCATATCCGCGCCTCAGCCAATCACAACCCCACGCCAAACGTTCAGCAGTGGAGCCTCGGCTTCCAGCGTGAAATCGGAAGCGCGTGGACCGCGCAGGTCGATTACGTCGGAACCAAGTCCACGCACCTCGACGTGCTCTCGAACTACAACCAGCCCATCATTGCCGGAAATGTGAGCACCGGCGTGATTCCGTATCCCAACTTCGGTCAGGTCGAATTCACTTCGCCGATTGGATTCGGAAACTACAACGGGCTGCAGGCCGCCCTCACACGCCGCTTCACCAACGGGCTCAGCGTGAGAGCCGCATTCACTCACTCACGCAGCCTCGACAACACTCCAGAAGAGCTCGAATCCAGCTCCGGCGACGCGCCCAACGGTCGCGACTACGCCGCCTGGTATGGCCCCAGCGATTTCGACATCCCGAATCGCGTCTCCGTGAGCTATGTCTATCAGCTGCCGTTCGGTCACGGGAGGCCGATGCTGAACAGTGGCGCGCTGGCGTGGATCCTCGGGGACTGGAGGACGTCCGGCGTCTACACCTACTACAGCGGACATCCCTTCCAGGTGAATGAAAACGACGGCGTCCACAACGCGGCACTTGATCCGTACGGTTACACCACCGCCGTGCCGAACCTGGTCGGCACGCCGCATGTCGTGGGCGATCCCGACTGCTGGTTCTTTGTCAGCAAGAACAAAGCCTGCGGGAAGCTGTCCTCTTCAACTGCAGATGCCTACGCGACGACCGCTGTCGGCACAATCGGCAACGTCAGCCGCAACCCACTGCGCGGACCCCACACCGATGTCTTCGACGCGGCGCTCATGAAGGAGTTCCCCTTTACCGAGCGTTATAATCTCGAGGCACGCTGGGAGGTCTTCAACGTAGCCAATACACCCTTGTTTGGCCAGCCGAGCGGCAACACCACCAGCGGTGGTGTCGCCAGCATCACTACCCTCTCCGGCGATCCGCGCGTGATGCAGTTCGCGCTGCGGCTCTCCTGGTAGCCCGCACAACAACATCGAAGGCCGGAAAGTTCTTCCGGCCTCCGAACTTCGTCACAATTCGATCGAAACGATGCCGCGAAAGCTCTCTCTGCTGCTGCTCTTCTTCGCTGCTGCGCTCGCCCTGGTGCATGCTGCCGAAACGCCTCCCACACCCCATCTCGTGCTTCAGGGTGAGGTGCATCCTTCCCAGAACCAGACATACTTTGAGATCCCGTTCGAGGTTCCGTCCGGCGTTCACCGCATTACCGTATATTTCGAAAACCTCGGCAAGGCCGATCACACCGTGCTCGACCTCGGTATCGCCGATCCCGTCCGTTTTCGCGGAGCCAGCGGAGGCAACAAGGATCACTTCACGATCAGCGAAACCGATGCGACGCCGTCCTATCTGCCTGGAACCATCATCCCAGGCAAATGGAAGCTGCAGATTGCCGTTCCGAATATCCGGCCCAATGTGACCTCGCGCTATCGCGCCGAAATTTACTTCAACCGGGTCATCGACGACACTTCGTTCACGGAGCAGCCGCTCAACGACCGCCCCGGCTGGTATCGCGGCGATCTGCACATGCACAACGCGCACAGCGATGGAAGCTGCCCCAGCCAGAGTGGAAAGCCCGCGCCCTGTCCGCTCTTCTTCACCGTGGACGCTGCCGCGCGCCGTGGCCTTGACTTCATCGCCATCACTGACCACAACACGACGGCCCAATACGATGCGATGCGCGAGCTGCAGCCTTATTTCGACAAGCTGCTGTTCATCCCGGGACGCGAGCTGACCACCTTCTACGGCCACGCAAACCTCTTCGGCACGACGCTCTTCGTCGACTACCGTGTCGGCACGCCGCAGGTCCCTGACGTGAACACGATGTTCCGGAGCGCGCGACAGGCCGGCGGCATCGTCTCGATCAATCATCCTGAGTCGCCCACCGGAGAGATCTGTATGGGATGCGGATGGAATCCGAAGACCCCAGCCGATATGGGCCTGGTCACCGCGGTGGAAGTCGTGAACGGTGGCGGCGGGCATGGCTTCTTTCCCGGTATTCATTTCTGGGAGCAGCAGCTTCGTGAAGGCTATCGCGTCACCGCCATCGGAGGCAGCGACAATCATCACGCGGACTGGCCGCTCGATAAAGTTGGCTCCGTCGGCAGCCCGACAACTGTAGTCCACGCCCAGAATTTGTCTGTGGCCGCGATCCTCGACGGAGTCCGCGCCGGGCACGTCTTCCTCGATTTCACCGGCTCTCGGAATAAGCTTCTCGATCTAAACGCGCACGACTCAGCAGGTTCAGCAGATATGGGCGACGACCTGGAGCCGCAGAAAGGCGAAACGCTCACGCTGAAGATTCACGTCGTTGGATGTGAAGGAGCGATGGTTGGCCTGCTGCTCGATGGCCATGAATCCTCCGACCTTCCCCAGCAATCGATCTCATCCACGGATCAGACCCTCGACCTGAAGTGGACCGCCGACGGCGCCCGCCACTGGCTGCGCGCCGAAGTTCGCGACTCACAGGGACAGCTCCTGCTTTTCGGGAATCCTATTTACATCGGCTTTAAGCACTAAAAGGAAACGACCATGCCCGGCCCTTGCTCCACTCTGTCGTTGGTTCTCTGCGCATCGCTGGTTTCTCCGCTCGCGGCGCCGCTCGCCTCCGCGCAGGACGCAGCCCATCCCGGTGCGCGCACCATCATGGACGCGCACAACTGCTATCCCTACTTCGAATGGTGGTATGACCGTATCGACCGCGCGCTCTCCGCCGGAACGCCGCTGGCCATCGAGCAGGACCTCTACTGGTACACCGATTTAAAGACAGGGAAGTCTGCATCGCTCGTCGCTCACGGCGAACCCGTCAGCGGCCACGAGCCCACGATGGAGCACTACTTCTTCGATCGCGTGCGCCCCATTGTCGAACAGGCCCTGAAAGACGGCGATCACGGCGACTGGCCGCTCATCACTCTGAATCTCGACTTCAAAACCGAAGAGCCGCAGCATCTCGAAGCCGTGTGGGCGTTGCTGACGAAGTATCAGGACTGGCTCACCACGGCTCCCAAGACAGCCGACCCTGCAGCCGTCGAAAAGCTCACCGTGCGTCCCATCCTCGTGCTCACCGGCGAGTCCGACGCGCAGCAGAAAGTGTTCTACGATCAGGTCCCTGTCGGCAGCAATCTTCTGGTCTTCGGCGCCGTCCATGCGCATACCGAGAATCCGATGGCCCCTCCGCAGGTCATCGAGCCCGAGCGCGCCAGCAACTACCGCCGCTGGTGGAACAACCCATGGAGCGTCGTTGAACAAGGAGGCCAGCGCCACGCCGGCGACTGGACCGCGGCCGACCAGGAGCGCCTTCGCTCACTCGTCGCGCACGCGCATGAGCAGGGCTTGTGGATTCGCTTCTACACTCTCGATGGCGCTACAGAAAAAGAACTCAGTTGCAATGGATGGTTCCATGGCTACAATTTCGGTTCCTTCGCCGCAGTCGAGGAGCGCTGGAACGCAGCACTTGCCGCAGGCGTGGATTTCATCGCCAGCGACCAGTACGAGCAACTCGGGGCCTTTCTGAGAGACCGCCCTTAAGCCATAAGCGTCACAGCACCCCGACGTATCTCGTCGGCAGCAAGATGCAGGGCCAATAGTCGGGCGAACATGTCTGCCTCCGATGTGTCCGAAGTGGCGAGTCAACCACAAACCCGGCAGTGCGCGGTTCGCTACAGTGCTGCTAAATGGGTCGCACGCGTCAGCACCTATCTATTGAAGAAATTGGAGGCGCGGGTCGGAATCGAACCGACGCATAAAGGTTTTGCAGACGTCTCGGGCCGATTTTGTGAGATTTGTACTCACCATCTGGACAGTGAATGGGCCCTCCGATAAGCGCAAACGCTCCTCCGGAACCTTCAAGATCACAGTTGAACGTACTCGGGCGGAAATCCGGATGCCCCGCTATCACGGAGCTGTCGACAGCCTGTGCCCGAGACGAATCATCGGTTTTTCGGCCAGATAATAGCTCGTTACCGCGCACAGTAGGATCCAGGCAAAAGCCAGCGGAAACGACTGAGCTCGGCCCAGCGGCCGCACGGTGTCCGGCAAAAAGAGCATTTGCCAGATGTATAAACTGTAAGAGATTCGCCCGATCCAACGCATCAGTGGCAGTTCCAGGAAACGCCCAGCTAGGTCCTTAGGATGGAGCACAGTATAAGTGATCATCGGCGGCATTAAAGCCGCGAGTACGACCCGTCGGATTTCATCAGCTAAATACACGTTCAGTGAAACCACTGCGGTTACTCCAATGATTGCAACTACCGGCCCGCTCACATGTTCTGCAATCCACTGGCTGATTTCGGCGCGTCGCAGCACCAGGGCATATACCCCTCCCCATAACAGAGCATCGAATCTGTTCTCGGTGCGGAACACCAGCGTGGCTCCCTGGAAGTGTGCCTGATGTGCGAATTCAAACCACCGAATTCCTGTACACACCCCAATCAGTATCAGCGCGATGCGGAGGGCCCACTTCCATGGCAGCAGAAGGAGAAGCAGTGGCGCAAAAGCGTAAAAGTGCTCCTCGACTGCCAGGGACCAGAAGTGCTTCGTGTACCAGGGTCCATGGAAATAATTCCGCGCGAAGAAGAGCACGCGCATCAAATCGATTGCAGGAATTGGCGGCAATTTCTTCAGCTCAACAAGCAAACGCAAAACAGTCAGATAAATCAAGACCGGCGGCAGGATGCGAAAAGCGCGGCGTGTATAGAATCGACGGAGGCTGATCGTACCGGTATGCTCCTTCTCCCGCAAGAGAAGGGTACTGATCAGGTAGCCGCTTAGCGCGAAAAAAATATCTACTCCGTATGCTCCATGGCGGAACAACTTCAGAGCCAAATCGCCGAAGCGTGTGTGGCTATTGCTGAGCATCGGGGAAGAATGCAGGCCGATCACCAATACAATGGCAATGGCACGCCACCCGTCCAGCGTGGGAATGTAGGAACTCTGTCTCGTGCTGGGACTCCGAGTCTCGGATGCCGGCGTTGGCTTCGCCGCAATCATTGGATGTCTCCGAATGTGGTTGGCGGGTGCACTGCAACCCAGAATAGCATTCGGGTCGGGCAGCTCCGACTAAAAGGGGAAACACGACATGGATACTTTCGCCATCATCACAGTTGAACCGAATGAATTGGTCGCAGAGAAGACGGGCCACGACCAGGTGGGACGTGGACTTGTCGAACACGGCAGGCAATTTCGCTGTGGGGATCGCAAGGATGACAGCGGTTGCGATCAGGAGAGACGGCCCCGTTTTCGGCCATCGGGACGCTCGTTGTATCCGCCGACTTCCAGTCCCTCGGGCGTGGGAACAGCGCGCCCGAGGAGAAGAAGGGCGGATGCCGTGGCGCAAGAATTGCAAGAATTCATTTCCGATGACACCATTCGCGAAGCGAGCCTTCAGGTACGAGCTAACGCGAGTGGCTGACCGCCCGCTCCTTGAGGCGAAATGTCTGAATTGCGGCCAACAAACGGTCGTTTCAACATACGACGGGTCCCTTCAAAGATGGGAGCGAGTTCCGTCTTGGTCTCGGGCCATCCCTACCGTTTGGAAACAGACTAAGGCCGTTTGTAATCGAGCCGGACAACGCGCTGAGAGTGATGCCTGTTTCCATGGAAACCGCGATCCGGCGCACTGGCGGAAAACGAGCCTGACGCTTCGACCAGAGAAGGCCGTGCGCAGCGTGTTGAATCGCGGGCCACGAATTTTAGAACTAGCGAGCGCCGCCGAAAATTCAAAATCGCGAAATCAGAATCCCAAAAATCGCGGGATCACCCGCGAGTGCGGCCGCTCGCTTGCATAGTGATGCTTACAAATGACTGAGAACACTGATGCCTGTCGCAGCTTCCGGACCCGGCTGTCCAACCTGACCTGCCGCTGCATGTAGAGCGTCAGGTTCTCAGGGCTTCATGCCGCGATCCCGTATCTCTCCCCTTAACTGATCGAGATACACACCCCTGTCTGGATGTCCTCCAGATCGCGCCCAGTTGGATCACTACGAGCGCGACGAGTGCCCACGACTCCTGAGGCATTACGACTCCATTCCAGAGCCTTCCACTTGAAAACGAGTGTCCGTGAAGCGCTGTTCTGATGAGCGCTTCGCCGGGGATCACAAATACAAACCCCACGATCAGAATCGCCTTAGCGACTCGATCCTCAAGGTTCATGAACGCCCAAAGCAGCGCCAGCAGGACAAACCCAGCATTGTAACTGCGCTGATAAACCGGCAAGAGTCCGAGGAGAAGCACGACGGCTGCCGATTCTAAACGGGGCGCAAGCGCCGGGTAGGTCCGTATCATGGCAAGCCACCAACCGCCCAGTATTAGCACCAGCACCCAAGGAATTATTTCCGCTGCTGGATGGCTCTGAGTCAGCGCGAACACCGGCACCTGAAGATTTAAAAGATCGAAGCGGCCATCGCTGGCGCTGCTGTAGCTCGCTGCTCCCGTAGGCCCGAAGAGGTAATTCAGATTTGCGCGATAGTCGACCTGCCATCGCGCAGGCAGGTAGTGCATCCTCATGAGAGCCGCGCCTGTGATCATCGTGCTGAGCGCCAGCGCATAGCCGCAGACTCTCCAGCGCCGAACGAATAACAGGTAAACCAAACCCGGCAACCCGGTAGTCGGCTTCAGACAGATCGAGATCGCAAGCATTGCCCCGGCAAGAAGCTCCCGTCCGTCTGCTGCCAGCAGCACTGCCAAGAGGCAAAGGGTAACTGCCGGGATGCTGACGTTCGCGACGCTCAGGCCGGTGGACAGCGGGGCCAGTATCAAGGCGTAGGCTACGAACAGCAGTTGAGTAGATCGCGAGTCTAATTTTCGCGCGAGATAGATCAGCACCCACAGCACGAGGCCGACGCTTAGAATCTCGAAATAGACAAGGGCTGAAAGCCAATCGAGCATGCAGAACGGCGACAGGATGAAAAACGTACTCGGTGGATAGATAGGGCGACGCCCCGATTCATCCACTGCGGCATTGGGTGGCGCACCGGCAGCGTGCCAATATGCGATGAAATCCTTTGAGTCGTATGGATTCTGCCCGCGTGTAAATCTGAGACTCGACACGTAGGGTGCAGCAAAGTCGGCGCCTCGACCGTGAAATGCTCGCCAAGGCCCACGTAGCAGGAAGAAGATAAAAGCACACACCAACAAAAGCGTTGGCAGAATTACAGTGGCTTTGCCTCGGGTCACGATCTCCTTTATCACGATCTCCTTTATTACGATGATGAAATATTAGCAGAAGGGTGAAGACGCATAGCACGGGCTAAATTGCTCGGCGTATTTCTCAGCCTCTTCGCGACTGGACCGCCGCCGACGAGGAGCGCCTTCGCTCACTCGTCGCGCACGCGCATGAGCAGGGCTTGTGGATTCGCTTCTACACTCTCGATGGCGCTACGGAAAAGGAACTCAGTTGCAATGGATGGTTCCATGGCTACAATTTCGGCTCCTTCGCTGCAGTCGAGGAGCGCTGGAACGCAGCACTTGCCGCAGGCGTGGATTACATCGCCAGCGACCAGTACGAGCAACTCGGGGCCTTTCTGAGAGACCGCCATTAAGCCATAAGCGTCACAGCACCCCGACGTATCTCGTCGGCAGCAAGATGCAGGGCCAACGTCGGGTACCTGGGGCAGGCTTGGGACTGAAAGGGAGAAATCTGAAACTACTGAGTGAAATTCGGCGTAGTTCGGCGAGATCCTGACCGTTGGCATCCCCTCGGATACACCTTTGGCAGACTTCACGCGTCCCATTTCCTCCAGCCCGGTTCAACTCCTTGCTGCTCAACTCGTTCGCCCCGATCTGCCTTCTCTCTAAGAGGCAATTAAGCGGATATTTCTGTCGTGGTCTCCTGACAAAAGGCCGCAGTAGGGTCGTGTGCGAAACCTCAATCTGCTTGCGACCAGCGTAACTACGACTTCCCAGTAGTCCAAACCTTGCTCTGGAGCAACGACAAGGTCAGTATCCCCGTGATAGGACGCATACTGAAGTGCAGAAGTTCGCCAAGGAGGCGACTCTCAATGAAGAGGTCGACCGGTATAAGAAATGCCTTAGCGTTGGCATCGGTGCTGACCGCATTTCCCCTAACTACGCTAGCCCAAAAATCGCCAACTCCGGTTCCCCCAGTCTCTAACCCCTGCACTCCGCGCTTCGCGGCCGGCAGTGTCATTGCACAACCACCTGCGCTGTTCAGCCAGAACGGCGTCTTAAACGTCCGGTTTTCCTACCAGCAGACAATTGACTCCCTCGGCAACCCGATTTACTGCTTTATGACGCCAGATGGCATTCAGGAACCGACTCTCCATGTTAATCCGGGTGATACGTTGAACATTACGGTCACCAATAACACTCAAGCACAACCATTCGGCGAAACCTTCAATACTCCGAATTGCGGAGACACAACCGTTCAGTTTCCTACGACTTCGCCCCCGCTACAGCAAGGTCAACAAAATCCCAATGGCATCGCATCAGTCGGTTCTTCCGTGAATATCCACTATCACGGAACCAACGTCACTCCGCAATGCGGAGGGGACAATGTGACCAAAACGCTGATCAATTCCGGGAGCACTTTCCAATACAGCTTTACGTTCCCAACCAACGAACCTCCGGGGCTCTACTGGTACCACCCGCACGTTCACGGTCTGGCCGAACGGGACTTGCTGGGCGGCGCTACTGGCGCACTCGTCGTCGACGGGATCCAGAACGTACAACCTGCAGTCCAGGGACTTCCCCAGCGCCTGTTGATCGTCCGCGACCAGACGTCGATCTTCGGCGCAGGAGCTGAAACCATGAACTGCGGGAATGGAATTCCGTTCCAGGACCTCAGCGTCAACTATGTGCCGATTGTCTCGTTCCAGGAAAGTAACGGTACGATCGGGTTTACCCCGGCCGTTCTCCAAATGCAGCAAGGGGCAACGGAGTTCTGGAGAGTGGTGAACAGCGCGGCAGACACGATCCTCGATCTGCAAGTTATGTACGACGGTGTCTCTCAAACTATGCAGATCGTTTCGATTGATGCCGTGCCGGTGAACTCCCAGGAAGGGCCCCAGCCCCCAAAGTTGATCCCGGTAACTCGTTTCCGGTTGCCTGTTGCGAGCCGGGTAGAGTTTTTAGTGAAAGCCCCGGCATCGACAGTGAAAGTTGCACAACTCGTGACGAACAACATCAACACGGGTCCACAGGGGGATTGCGATCCCACTCGTGCCCTGTTCAACATCAGCTTGACTCACGGCGGCGAGCTCCTCGCCACGCGTGAAGACCGGATGCCAACGTTCACCGCACTGAGTAATCACCAGCAGCGGTTTGGCGGCGCTCTACTCGACGATGCCAGCACCGTCCGAACGTTGCAGTTCAGCGAAATCCAGCCGACCCAGTTTTTCATCACAGTGGCTGGTCAGACTCCTGTGGTCTTTGACAACAACCATCCTCCAGCCATTGTGACCCATCAGGGAGCAGTGGAGAGGTGGATTGTCCAAAACCTGGCCCAGGAAAACCACGAATTTCACATGCATCAGATTCATTTCCAGGTGCTGGCGCAGGAAAACTTCGAGACCAATGGGGCCACCCAGGCTCCTGCGATTGACGGCCAATTCCTCGACATGGTGGAAGTGCCTTTCTGGGACAATGTGAAGAACCCCAACGGACCCGTTCCTGACGTCCAGTTAAAGATGGACTTCCGCGGTATGGACATCGGCGACTTCGTTTATCACTGCCATATCCTCTCGCACGAGGACCTTGGCATGATGGCGATTATTCGGGTCACGAAGGATGAATAGGCTTTAAATCGGTCAACCTTTTGACGAACAAGGCTGCATCCGGGAAGTTTCGATGCAGCCTTATTTATGTCTGAGGTCAGCGGGAAGGGGTGGCACTACGAACTGATCCACGTAGTTCTCAAGCTTGCTGCGGTTGTTTTCTCGATAAGCCGAATAGTCTTGGGCAATTCCATCGTCGCCAAGGCTGAACAGTACATAGGGTTCAATCAAGCCGGCATCGTATAGCTTTAAGAGTTGGGTCGCCGCCGAGTCCTGCGCAACCAAGGTTGCAGTGTCTGGCTTTGCACGCAGGTCTACTAGCCGAATAGCGGCAGCCTTCAAAGCGTCCGATTCCTCCGTCAGACTATGGCGGTAAGCTTTCTGCTGAGGGAAGTGTTTCGTGAATTCGCCGCCCTGCTGCCACTGCGCCCGAGCAGTACGGTACGCGTCCCAAGCCGAGGAAACGGCTGAGTTCTGGACGATCCCCGATTTGCCATCTGGCGGTGGAACACTCACATACACCATATTGATATGTGAACCGCTGAGCTTGGCCCATGCATGCAATTCCCGCCACACGGCACGGTTATAAGGCTCCGCAATGGCTGCCCCAACGAGCATCTTGCGGGCACCGGCGAGGTCATTTTGCCTGGCCAACATGTCGGCGTAGTAGCGGTAGGCAGTCTCGATGTTGGGATCTATCTGAATCGCGCGTTGGTACCATTCCGCAGCCTGGGCGAAATTGTTCTCGCGGTCGTAAGTGTTGCCACTGAAAAGAGCTGCGGAATAGTTCTTGGGTTCCAGTTCGAGGGCCTGGGCATAGCTCTTCAGCGCTTCATCAAAATCGCGGCGGACAAAAGCCGCCTCGCCGACCTGCATCGATTTTTCTACCCGCGGATCCTTTGAGAACTCGATCGTACCGCTAGGTGGCAACTGCTGCAGGAACTGCGACAGGTTCATGGCCAGCGGACAGGCGTTGCCCAGCTTCCAGGCCCGGTCGAGCAGGTCGCGTGCGCGAAATCGCTCGGCGGCTGCGGCTTTCGCGTCGGTCAGTGTTGCCGCGTGGTCCACCAAAGAGGCCGCCAGCGCCACCAGAGCCTCGTCATCTTTGGGATTGGCTTTGACCAGGTCTTCGAGCAGAGGCAGCGCTTGCAAACGCTTTCCCTGAGCAAAGATGTCGAGTGCCTTTTGCCGCTCTGAGGCAGAGTTAGCGTTGGCCTGCTGTGGAGATGCCAGTCCCCAGCTATGGGGTAGCAGAACAACAACCAGAAACCAGCGCACGATGCGATTCGCCAACATTGCCCTGCCGCCTCATTGCGGTTCGTGAATCGGTCTGCCGTTGAGGGGTTGAAGCGGCCGGGCTACATCGTGATAGTGCCTGGTGTATTCAACAATCTGTTCTTCCGACATTTCAATCGGGTTCTTGGTCACGTACCATTGAACTCCTTCATTGCAGATCGGAGTCGTCAGCGAGCCGGGGAAGCGGTAGTAATTGCGGTCGGCGGGCAGCAGGTCCGCGGCATTGATCTTCAGCCCCGGCACCTTTTTCTCTTTCCCGGGTTCCGGAATATTTTCCCAGAGGGTTTTGATCAGCGGGTTTTCTTTGCCTGCCACAACCGGAACCTCCACAATCAGGAAAACTCCTTCGGGTGAGAAGTGTACGAACTGGACTGACATGCGCGGCCGCTTGCCTTTAACTGCGTTCTCGCCGGGAGCGCGAAAGTGAACTTCGCTCAGGAAATATGGCCTCTTCCCGATGGTGAGCCAGTAGTTGTCAGGAAATTTCATTACGACGCGGTACTGGTTGCAGTCGTTGATGATGTCCAGGTCCGAAGGTTGATAGTTAAACTTGAGATTCCCGATAGGCAGTTTTTCTGCGTGCTCAATATCAATAGGGGCCTGCATTTTTCCCGTGGTACAGAGCTCCGGCCAATGGCTTGGACCCGTGGGGCTTTCTTCATACGTATAGGTCGGCGCGCACTTTTCTTCACCCAGCACCAGGTGCAGGTGATGGTGTTCGCCTTGACCGTGTTCGTGTTGGTGCTCACCGGGCTCAGCCTTCTCTGCAGGCTGCGCGACCTGCGCTGAGCAAAAGGCCGTCATGAAGATCAAGAAGAATAGAGAACGGAAAACGGTTGTAGGAACGCAAAAGACTGCGTAAGAGAACATCTCTTCCTCCGATGTGTCCGGCCGGGTCGAACACACATCCAGCAGCCCAGTGTCGGGATCCGTTTATGGAATGGGGAAAATCTGGGAGCACGATACAGCACTGAGAACGGATCGTCATTGCTCCAGCGCAAGCTTGCTGGAAATTGGAGGCGCGGGTCGGAATCGAACCGACGCATAAAGGTTTTGCAGACCTCTCCCTTACCACTTGGGTACCGCGCCTTGGACAGGAAATACTAATTCAGGCGGCTTGAACGAAGCCAGTCCGGCGACGCGTGCATTGCCGTATCTGATCCGAACTGACTGGAGCGGGAGACGGGACTTGAACCCGCGACCCTCGCCTTGGCAAGGCGATGCTCTACCACTGAGCTACTCCCGCTGGGTACTTTCTGAGTATATCCAGCCGGTCTCCATGCGGTCAACGCAGGTTCGCTTAGTGAGGGCGCGGCCTGAGGCTTGTGAATCACGCCGCAGCGGCGTGATTCTTCAGAGATGGCTCTGTTAGCCGATCTGATGTGGGCCTGCAACTGCGGTTACTATATGCATCCAGCCATCCTGGGACCCCGTGACCTCCCAGGAGAAATTCGATGAGCGAGCGCTTCTGATGTTCGACGCATGACTGCTTGCTAGACCTCTCCATCGTCGACTCCTCTCCCTTGTGCTTGCTACTACGATGCAACAATTTGTGGTCAAGTGGGACCGCTATTTTGCAAAATGGCAGGATTTGTCGCTGACCACGTCTGGCGTTACGGTAACTAGCGACCGGGAGTCCTCATGGAGGGCTCCCGGCCGGTATTCACCAGGAGACTTACGGAATCTGCTCAACGCTTATTCGAGCGGCAGAGTCCAGATCGTGATCGACGCTGTGTTGTCGTCCACGGCAGCCAGGATTGCGGTGTCGTCGCTTACTCTGTTCACGCCCAGACCAAACGATCCGCCAAGGTTGGGATCCACCGGAATCTCCTTTACGAACTCGCCGTGCTTCGTGAACTCGACGATTTCGCTGGGCTGATTGGGATCAGCATTAATTACATCGTTGTTCGTGACGAGCAGATGACCATTTGGAGCCTCTGCCATCGCGAGTGCGCCATGCAGGTGCGCGTTGTCCTTGTATACGATCTCGCCGGGTCCGTTGCTGGTCGTCCGCTTGGATGCGTTATCAACGACGAAAACGGCGTTGTCCAGAGTGGAGGCAACGTACAGCTTGTCGGTGTTGCGGTCATAGACCAGGCCGGTTGGAGCGTCAAACAGGGCTGCGGGATCGGGCTGATGCATGAACCCGGAAGCGATTGTGTAATGGTCCAGCTTCGTCAGGCCGTTGAAATTTACGGCGAAGTCGATTCTGCTGACCGTTCCATCAAGCGCGTTCGAGATGTAGACGGTGGCTCGGTCACCATTATCTACAACGGTTGCGTCCCAGGGACCATTGATCTGGCTGCTGGTGAAAGTCTGAATCAGCTTGCCCTGATTGTTGATTACAAGCAGCGAACCCCGGCCTGCTGTAGCCGCTGTTCCGTCCTGGGTAGGCAGATTGGCCACCAGCACAAAACCGTACTGGAGGGTTCCCAGACCGGTCGAGAGCCCGAGCGGAGATGTGCCCTGGAAAAACAGTGCCGGTGAACCGCTCTTCGGAATCCGGACGATCGTGGTGCCCGTGCCTTGAAGATTATTCTTATTGTTGAAGTTCGAGACCAGGATGTCGCCGTACTGCAGCGGGCCCGATCCGGTCAGGAAATT
This sequence comes from Silvibacterium sp., assembly GCA_019234945.1. Taxonomy (GTDB): domain Bacteria; phylum Acidobacteriota; class Terriglobia; order Terriglobales; family Acidobacteriaceae; genus Silvibacterium. Next base: position 21,322 of record JAFAKX010000067.1, on the reverse strand, counting down.
GTTCTTGATGAAGGCCACTCCATACGGATTGACATCACCGTTGCTGGGAACGGTGGAGGCCATCCTCACAGGGCTGGGAAGGAAGGCATCGTCGGAGTCGGAACTCCGGTTTACATGAGAAGCCTGGGCAAAGGCCAGACCGCTGGTGGCAGCTGCGAGCGTAATGCTGGCCACAAGTTTGCGAACAACAGCTGAACGATCGTATTGCATGGAAGTTTTCCTCGAGATCTTGGAATTCCTGCCGGCCGTGGGTCACCAGGGCAGCAGCAACCCGACAGTAGGAAAACTCCCTCGCCAATGTCTTTTGGGTTCACTCAAACTTAACTTGGTTCTTCGAGGTGGGGATTGGCCTCACACTCACCGTCGATAACCCATTCATTTCGCCAGCCGATTCGGCTTCTCGGCAGCACACCTGAATTCAGCAAAGGAGATAAAATCTGACGCGTTTTCATACTCTTGGACTATGCTTAAAGAATTGTTGGAAATAGATTGGGCTCTTCTGTCTGGGCGCTGAGACCGCTATGGGCGGCAAATCCTACAGCTTCGGCCCATTTCGCCTCTTACCTTCCGAGCATCTGCTGCTTCGTGGAGAAACGGCGATTGCGCTTGCCCCCAAGACATTCGACTTGCTTGCCGTTCTGGTGTCGCGCCATGGTCAACTCCTGACCCGCGACCAGCTGATGCACACGATATGGCCCGACAGCTTCGTCGAGGAGATTAACCTCACCGTCAATATTTCTCTCCTGCGCAAGGTTTTGGGAGAGCAGCCGGACGGACGCCAGTACATCTCCACCATCCCCAAGCGCGGATATCGGTTTGATTCGCCCGTGACCGAAGTCGCGCAAACAGCCGAGGCCTCTGCGCCGCCACCGCCAGTGCCACTGCCTTCACTCCTATCAACTCCCGTGGCTCCGGCACCCGCTATCCGCGAGGCGGGCCTACAAACAATTTCAGCACTCAAGTGGCCCCTGATCGCCGTGCTGGCTCTCGTTGTGGCTGGAGCTGCATGGGTTGCATACCGAAGGCTAGCAAACCCGAAGAGTACCGAAGCCACCCGCGCCAGCGTGCGACACACGACGGATACAGCCAATCCCCAGGCGCGAGCTCTTTACACGCAAGGCCGGGCCTACTGGTCAAGGCGCAGTGCAGACGCGATCCAGCAGAGTATCGACCTCTTCCGCCAGGCCATCGCCATCGACCCAAATTATGCAGCCGCCTACGCCGGACTTGCCGACGCCTATATCCTCGCCGGCTCCTACGGAAACAGCTTCATGGCGCCCCAAACGGCAATGCCGAAGGCCAAAGAAGCGGTGGAGCGAGCTCTCGCGCTCGATAACAACTCTCCAGAGGCGCATACTTCGCTTGCCTACATCAAGCTGACCTACGACTGGGACTGGACCGGGGCTGAGGCGGAGTTCCGGCGGGCGCTCGAACTGGACCCGAACTACATCAATGCGCACCACTGGTATTCCCATGAGTTGATGGCTGAAGGTCGGGTGCAGGAGTCCCATATCCAGAGCGAGGAGGCGCTCAACCTGGACCCCGCCAATGTGCTCATGAATGAACACATGGCATGGCACCACCTGATGGCCCGAGAGTACGACCGCTCCATACCGCAGGCCCTCAAGACGATTGAACTAGACCCGAACTTCGTCCAGGCACATCGCGTTATGGCGCTGGATTACCTCTACACCGGCCAATTCGCGAAGGCGTGCCTGGAATTTGAAAAGGGGGTCGAATTGTCGCACGAGGACCCCGTCGCACGCGCCTATCTGGCTCGCTGCTACGCACTCTCTCATCGTCAGGCCGAATCGCGCCAGATTCTCAACACCCTGGTCAAGGGGTCCGTCGAACGGTACATTTCATCCGCGGAAATCGCCGCCGTGTACGCCGCTCTTCGGGACGACAATGCCAGCATCGAATGGCTCACCAAGGCATGTAACGAGCACGCCAGCGCGCTCATTTACATCAACATCGATCCTGTCTACGACCACATGCGCCGCGACCCCCGCTTTCAAAAGGTTGTCACCTGCGTGCATCTGCTGCCGCTCGCCGACGAGTTCGTCAAATGACCGCTTCGCGGCTTGCACCCGCTTTGCCGCTCCCGGCCTCGATGCCCACAATCTCCCCATCACGCATTTGCAAAATCCGGTCTCCGATTGCGGCGGCCTCGGGATTATGCGTAATCATCAGAACTGTTTGCTTCAGTTCGCGATTCGATCGCAGAAGCATGGCAAGGACCGCCTCGGAATTCTTCGAGTCCAGGTTGCCTGTCGGTTCATCGGCCAGCACGATCGCTGGATGCGTAACCATCGCACGGGCAATTGCTACTCTCTGCTGCTCGCCTCCCGACATCTCGGAAGGCCGATGATCGAGCCGTCCGGTGATCCCCAGCATATCGGTCAGCTGCGACAGATAGCCTGAGTTGAGCGGCTCTCGCCGGCCAGAGATCTCATAGGCAATCTCAATGTTGTCGCGAGCGGTGAGAGTGGGCAGAAGATTGAACTTCTGGAACACAAAGCCGATCTTCGACCGGCGCATCTTCGTGCGTTCCGCATCATCGAGTGCGGCAAAATCCACGCCACCGATTTCGACTTTGCCCGAGGTAGCCCGGGTCAAGCCGCCCAGCAGATAAAAGAGCGTGGATTTTCCACTCCCAGAAGGACCGACGATGCTGACAAATTCACCCGCCTCGATCGAAAACGACACGTTTCGCAGAGCCGGGACCTCAATCTTGCCTGTGTGGTAGACCTTCGTCAGATCTTCCGCGCGAATAATGGGTTGCACTCATCGATTGTAAATCGAATCGCAGCCCGGACTTCGTCGACAACTAGACCGAGACGACACACGGCGCGATAGCCGGCGCATGTTCAAACGCTGGCTGATGCCGCACCGTTCCCTTCTTCGGCCCTCGCTTGCGCGCGCTCATGATGCGGATGCGCTCCAGCACCTCGGCTGGCGTGCATGCACCTTTTGGCAGAAATGCATCTGCTCGATTGGCCCGTTCAAACGCTTTCACTGTCGAGCTGAACAGGATGGTCGGAACCTCAGGTGAAAACTCCTTCATCCGCCGGACCAGTTCGTTCCCGTCGATGTCTGCCAGCAGCAGATCGCTCAATACCAGATCAATCCCGCCGTTACGAAAAATTTCCAGAGCCCTCTCACCGGAGAGCGCGGACACAACTCGATAGCCACGAGTCTCCAGCATGAACTTACGTACCAATAGCGTTTGCTCGTTGTTGTCTACACACAGAATGGTCTTCTTGGGCCTCATCGATTTCCCTTACTTCTTCGCCACGTAAGCGACTTTGGGGCCGCAGACACACGTCAAGTGTGCGCGCCGTGCGGCGGTTTGGGTTGCCGCATCCTGGCCCAGTGCCTGGCCCGAAATCGGCCATGCGGGGGCCTCCACGCAACACTGCGCAGCGCGATGACAGCGCCACTAGCGTGCATCTTTCGGGGGACCGCAACCAGGCTTGGGCCAGAATGCGGAGAACAAGCGCGCCATGCACTGTTGCCTGCTCCCTAAGCAGAGCCCGCCGGTTTCTCGGTGTGATTCCCGGAATATGGCCGGACTATGCCTTGGAGCCACGCACAGCGTGCTCGCTCAGCTTCAGATTGTGAGTAAATCGGCGAAAGTTGCGCTCCGTTTTTACCGGAACGCTTGCCAAGAGTACGAAGAGCAGCGCCCCATGTAAATGGAGAACGTCAGGCGAAGAGATGGCCTGTTTTGGACCTCGCTTCCACGCCGTCGGCTCATCACTCCATGAATGTTGGGGTTGAAGCTAGAAACCGCTGTTGAAACCATGTGAATCATTCAAGGAAAAGGCGCCCATTTGCCACGTGGACAGTGCTCCCACCCAGCCGCACATTTGTAATCTTTCCCGAGATCAAATTTGCCCATCCGTAAAGGTCGCTCGGACGCGAAATTTCTACCCCTTGGCGGATGCGTATCTCCTCATCAGGAGCGGCGATTCCATGCCTCAGTAGGTAAGCAACCGCGCAGCCGGCAGCCGATCCCGTGGCGGGATCCTCGCCGTTATAGAACTGCATCCGCGCCCGCCACACCCGAGGCCCCTCAGGCGCGATGGCATAGAAAAACTTCGCTTCCGACGATATGAAATACCGCTCGCTCGCGGCGAGATCTACACGCAATCGTGCCAGTGCATCCATCGACCGAAGCTGAACAATGCAGTATGGGATTCCGGTTGACACCGTCTGGGGCCGCGGCTCCGTCGCGCAGTCCCCCTCTCGGAGGCCGAGCAATGGCGCGACTGCTTCGATCTCATGCATCGAACCAAAGATCGGTTCAGGCTGCGTCATCACGCCATAGCTGCGATTTCCAGTGTTTCGCTCCGGCGGAAATACCACCGGCACCCGTCCCGCATTCAAGTCCAGAATGATCCTTTCAGCTCCGGAGTACCCCGGAATCGTCCTGCGGATCGTAGCCGCCGTGCCCAGCGTAGGATGCCCCGCAAACGGCAGCTCTTCCCGAGTGGTGAAGATTCGCACACGCACGCCCCTCTCGCGCTCTGTCTCCACATCCCGTCGGACCACGAATGTCGTCTCCGACAAATTCGTCTCGCGTGCAATGGCCTGCATCTCGCTCTCGCTGAGACCGGCCGCATCGGGGAATACCGCCAGTTGATTGCCTTCGAGAGGCTTGCTTGTGAACACGTCACAGACGTGGTATTCAAATTCGCGTAAGCTCATCCGATTGACACCACCTTCCTCAAGGCATATTCTCACTGTTGTGAAGCGGAGTCCCTCCGCCGTTTACACCTTATGACCAGGATCGCTCCAACCTGCATGTGTCTGTGCTGCTGCTGTCGCTGCTGCCCCGTGCGGGTGTGTGTATGAGCGAATCGAACTGACAAGCTTCGAAATTCTCAAACCCACCCGCTGCTAGAATGCCGGGTGGGTTTTTAGTATCCACGTAAGATCACCGAAAATTTGAGAGGCAAAATCGAAATGTCACTTCGGATCAACGATATCGCACCAGATTTCACTGCCGAAACCACGCAGGGCACCATCCGTTTCCACGAGTGGATCGGCGATAACTGGGCTGTTCTGTTCTCTCACCCCAAGGACTTTACTCCCGTCTGCACAACCGAACTCGGCGCCGTCGCCGCACTCGAGGATCAGTTTGCGGCTCGGGGCGCCAAAGTGATCGGCCTCAGCGTCGACCCGGTGTCCGATCATGGCAAGTGGGCAAAGGACATCGAGGAAGTCACTGGTCACGCCGTGAAGTACCCCCTTATCGGCGACCCCGAACTGACAATTGCCAAGCTCTACGATATGCTGCCAGCGGATGCGGGCGATTCATGCGAAGGTCGTACTCCGGCCAACAACGCAACCGCGCGCGCCGTCTTTGTCGTCGGCCCTGACAAGCGTATCAAGTTGACGCTGACCTATCCCATGACCACGGGTCGCAACTTCGACGAGATTCTCCGCGTGCTTGATTCGATTCAGCTCACAGCGAAGCATCGCGTCGCGACTCCGGCAGATTGGAAGCAGGGCGAAGACGTCATCATCACCGGCGCGGTCTCAAACGAAGAAGCGGATAAAATCTTCCCTGGCTACAAGACAGTGAAGCCCTACCTGCGCACCACCGCGCAGCCGCAGTAACAACGTTTTCGCATGATCCCGCCGCACGATTTTGTGGCGGGCCGTGAGCACCGGTGGCGAAGTGGCTAACGCGCTGGTCTGCAAAACCAGTATTCGCGGGTTCAATCCCCGCCCGGTGCTCCACAAAACAAGGGACCTACGCGTAATTTCAAAATGGAATTTCACTGATTCGATAACAGGAATTGATTTGTACATGAGCAGGATCGGATGAGCGATAAGATGAGTTCGCAATCGCTCACCAGGCGCCCTTCAGTTTGCGATCAGACTCTCAGGCAGAGCTGACTCTACCGATGCAACTAACCGGTCCACCCACGACAACAGCTCGTCGGGAGAATCTGCGAGCGCGATGATCGTCTCTCGTGCCTGTCTGAGAGCTCGTTCCATCAGGCTGCGCACCATGTCCGCGCCAACTTCGGTAACCATATTCAAACGGTCTACGTCCTGATGAACCGGCTTACCGATTTGTGCAGGGTTGGCATAGCAGTCGATAAGGTCATCTGCCAGTTGGTAATACTTTCCGATGTAGCCACCAAGCGAAGCCCAGGCTTGCGCGTTAGGCACACGTGCAGCAATCGCGCCCGCCGTGCAGGCAGCACGAAATAAGGCGGCTGTTTTCCGATAATGGTAGCGGGTGAGCGATTCGGCCGCGGATTGATCCGGAGGGATCAGTTCGAGTTGCTCTTCCATCGCCTGACCGGCGATAACGCCATCCTCTCCGGCAACCGCATCGCCCAGAAGTTTGACGATCTCCATTGCCTCGTGCGCATGTGATGGCGGACTGGAAGCTATCAGCTGCAGCGCTCGAACGATAAGTGCATCGCCCGCCAGGACTGCGATCGGTTCCCCAAATTTACGATGAAGCGTTGGCAAGCCCCTGCGCATATCAGCGTTATCAAAGCACGGTAAGTCGTCATGAACCAAAGAAGCAGTATGAAACAGCTCTAGCGAGCATGCTGCCAGCAGTGCCAGCTCTAATCCAGCCTTGTCTACTGAGCAGGTGTTGAAGACAAGGAGAAGTAAGCTAGGACGCAATCGCTTGCCCCCGGCATTGATGATGTGGCGTTGGGCACGGGTCAGCAATGTCGCCCGTGGACCGAGGTCTGGAATCGTACGATTCAGGAGATCCTCAAATCTCTGCCAAACCTCTGCGAAAGTCAGGACGTCCTGCAGACATCCGGGTAATAATACGTGATTTGTTTTGGTAGATATTTTTGTGTGCATTGCTGCAATCCTCGACGGAAAACTGCCGGAAAGTTAAATCCCAAATATCTGAATGGAGAATGAACGTGTACGAGGCCCATCAAACTCGGCCGCCACAATGTTCTGCCAAGTTCCGAGCAGAACTCTCGAATCGCGTATCTGCAGACTCAGGCTTTGACCTGTCAGGAGGCTTCGAATGTGTGAATCTGCGTTCTTTCGTTCGCAATCTGAGTACTGAGGGTCGTTGTGGCGCCAATAGCCGTCGCGACTAACAAGCTGACTGAGAAATGCCTTTGCATCCTTGATTAGCGCGTCCTGCCACTCACAGACAAAAACACCGGCGGTCGTATGCAGTGACTGAACGTGTACTAATCCAGTGGACACACCGCTGTGACGCACGACTTCATTAACGCGGTCCGTTATGTTGACGAATTCTGATCGCTCCCTTGTAGCAAGGTCAATAACCTTTTGAGCAATTCGAGTTTCACGAGAAAGAGCTGTCTGCGGATGTATCGGTACGATCTGAAGGATCTGTGTAGCCATCTTAAATTCTCCTCACTCACTAAGGCGTAAATGGACGCTCCAGTCACTCACAGCAGCTCTTAATTGATTCGCGGACCCAGTCGGGATGCGGTCATTGCGTAGGACGTCCCAAACTCTGTTGCGAACGTGAAGCAACACGAGCGGGTCTTCAAAACCGTCAGGCAGAGGTATCGGGCGAAGGCAGTAGTGACCTAAAGCTCCCTTTTGGGGACCCTGTGGGAGTACTGTTAGAGCCAGGCTAGTCGGGGCCTTTCAATCCGCTGCGGAGCGGCGTGAGGCGCCTATCATTCTCTATTGCTCCTGATAGGTATGCCGGCGTATCCAAGATTCAATGTGCTCTTTCTGCATTGTTCCAGTCTCGTAGCGCTCCCACATCCATGCATAAGCCTCGGCATCGGTGACCCGCAGCTTATAGCCGAAACCATTGATACGCAAGAAGACCGCCGTCGCCGCTACTGCGGTACGTTTATTTCCATCGAGAAACGGATGATTCTGTGACAGGCTCTCCCAGAATGCTGCTGCTTCCTCAATCACGTCGCTGTAGTAACCGCTTTGCGGACGAGCAATGGCAGATTCCAGAAGGCCTCGGTCGCGGACCCCGCTTTTGCCACCAAACCTCGCAACCAGGGCTTCGTGAAATCGCAGAACGTCGTCGGTCATCAGGTACTTGTTCACAGCGCCAGCCTCCGCAGCAATTCTGAGTGATCTTCCACGAATTCTTGAAAGGCCTCCTGAGGCGAGATTGAAACTGAGCCTTCGCGTTGCTGCACATCCTGACTGGACCGATCAGCGGCATAGTGTTGTTCGGCTTTGAGGGTCAAAGGGAATTCAACTTGATGGTGATTGGAACCGCTCACAAGAGTTCTCCTTTTTAGGTTGCATCGAGAAATTATCTATTGGTCTGTTTGGTGCCGGAGGCCACGCCCTCGCGCGTGTCCGCCTTTCGGACGCTTTATCAGAAATGCCAATGGAACCATCAGCCCTACGCAGATGGCGAAGAGCCAAGCCACATCAATATACGAGAGGATCGAAGCCTGTCTTTGAATAGCCAGATAGGTCTCTTGATACGCTTGGGAAACTGCGCTGACCGAATCTGTTCCGGCCGAGCTGAGAGCGTCAGCCACCCCTTTGGAGACATGCTGGAAGGCGGCGTCATAATCAGAGGCATGTGCGACCAGTACATTTTGATGGTACTGAGAGCGTCGCGCAAGCAGTGTTGTGACAACAGAGATCCCTACACTTCCACCGACGTTTCGCGCCAGGTTACTCAGACCCGCAATGCCATTATTCTTGGACCCCGGAAGATCGGAATGGGCCATGGTGCCGATGGGAACAAATAGCCATGCAATACCGGCCGCTTGAAACATCCGTAGTTTCACTGCGGTCCAAAAGTCCATGTCCAAGCTCATGGTTGTCAATTGCAAGAGCGCCAGCGTCGTGACGAAAAATCCAAAGGCGGCCAGCAAACGCGGATCTCGCCGCGAAACAAGCAAGCCGGCGATAGGCATGATCAGCATTGTTGTGAGCCCACTCGGAGCGAGCATCAACCCAGCGGTTTGCGCCGGGTAACTTAAGAGCGTTTGCGCTAGTTGTGGCATCAGCACTGTGGTGCCATAGAGCGCAAACCCGGCCATGAACATCATGATGAAGGAAATGGTAAAAGTGCGATTCTGAAAAAGCCTGATATCGATGATCGGGTACGGGTGCAGGTATTCCCAGAACAGCGCACCCAGGATTCCGACGGCGGACAGGATTGCGAAACAAACGATGAAGTCGGATGAGAACCAGTTTTCACGCTGCCCCTTGTCGAGCACGACCTGCAGGCAGCCGAGTCCCAGGCAGATTAAGGCCAGTCCAAGATAGTCAACGCCGCGTACTTTTTTGCGTTCCTCGGACAAATAGGGAGGATCCTCTACCAGCCGCGAAGTCAGAACCAAAGAAAGAATGACGACCGGCACATTGATAAAAAAGATCCACCGCCAGCCGAAGTTATCTGTAATGTAACCGCCAATCGTGGGACCAATCGCTGAAGCCATCACGATCGTCAGGCCATAGATCGCGAAGGCCATCCCCAATTTCTTAGGTGGAAATGTATCCGCGAGAATCGCCTGTTCACTAGGAACCAGTCCTCCGCCGCCCGCCCCTTGCAACACGCGAAAGAAAATCAGCAGCCCAAGGCTTGGCGCAAGCCCGCAAAGTAGAGAACTAATGCCGAACACGACTACGCAGGCCATATAAAACCGTTTCCGCCCCATGCGCAAGGCCATCCACGCCGAGATGGGCATCATCACTGCGTTGGAAATGAAGTAAGAGGTGAGTATCCAGGTACCTTCATCCAGGCCTGCGGAGAGTCCGCCTGTGATATGTGGCAGCGCTACGTTGGCGATGCTGTAATCGAGGTTTTCCATGAAGGTTGCCAACGAAACTGTCACTGCGATCAACCACTTATTGTGGCGGGGCTGCCACCGTAAGAAATCTGCATGGTTCGGCATATGGTCTGGCTCAGCGCAAGTACACTTTTGCCCGCACCGACATGCCGGGCCTAAGGCGGTGGTCAAGGTCCTGTCCGGAATCCAGGTCGATGCGGATCGGGATGCGTTGCACGACTTTGACGTAATTCCCTGTAGCGTTTTCTGGAGGCAAGAGACTGAACCGCGCGCCGCTGGCGCCACCGATTGCTGTCAGGCGGCCTGTGAGTTCCCGGCCATACGCGTCGACAGCAATCGTCGCCCTCTGGCCAGGCCTCATCCGCTTGAGCTGCGTCTCTTTGAAATTAGCCGTGACCCAGATTTCGTCGACCGGCACGATCGCCATCAGTTGTTGACCCGATGATACGTTCTGGCCGACTTCGACAGTTTTCTTGCCGACGACTCCACCCACGGGCGCACAGATGGTCGTATAGCTTAAATTCAGTTTGGCCTGGTTCAACAGTGCCCTTCGCTCGAGAAGATTTGCGTGCGCCAAGTCCGCTCTCGACTGGCTTAGAGATATCTGTTGCCCGCCGGTTGACGCAGCCTGGATTTGTGCCCCTGCCTGAGTCACCCTGGCCCTTGCCTGTTGGATGGCCGATTGCGCAACGCGCACGTTTTCCTGCGCCGCCGTGACCTCTGCGCTCCGGGCATCCGAAGTTGCCTTTGCTGACTCTGCAGACTGAACGATGTGGTCGTATTGTTGCTCCGAGATCTCCTTTCTTAATATGAGAAAAGAGTAACGGGCTGCATCGTCGTCGATTTTCTGATAGTCGGCTTCAGCAGCTTTTGCCTGCGCTCGTGCAGCTTCCAAACGTGCCTGCGCTATGCTGAGTTGATGATTCGCGGCATTCACACCGGCTTCAGCGTCCACACGCGAAGATGTGGCCGTCGTTAGCGTGCTGCTGGCATTGGTCGCCGTGATTGGCACGTCGGTTTCTGCGGCGCGCACCGTTGCCTCAGCCCCGGCAAGATCTGCCTCAGCTTTTGCTGCCGCAACCTCGTAGTCTCGCGAGTCGATTCTCAAGAGGACTTCACCTGCTTTGACGATCTGCTGATCCTGGATCATCACTTCCGCGACTTGGCCAGGTATACGCGCGCTGACTGCAACTACGTGACCATCGATTTGCGCGTCATCAGTCGACTCATGGGAACTGAAATAACGCCACAGAACGTAGCCGCTCGCGAGTAGACCCAACAGGCTGATACCTAGAGCCACCTGCACCAACCTGGATTTGAGCAGCTCGCCAGGAAGGCTCCGTGCGTTTTCGATTGTCTCCCGCTCAACGATCGTTGCCATGTCAACCCGCCTTGATGAATTCTTGAAGCTGCTGATCGCTCCGGCCGAGAACCCGCGCGAGCGAGACCTTGGCGATGTTGTGCGCGTAAAGGGCGGAGATCAGAGCGTCGTTGGCTTTTGCAACCGACTCCTGCGCCTGCACTAATTCGATCGTGTCGGCAACACCAGTGGAAAACCGATCTGTTGCCTGCTCGAGAGTCTTATTGGCCAGCGTCACGTTGCTCCGCGCCACGTTCACCTGATCGGCGGCGGTCTGGATGTCGAGAAAAGCTTCCCGAACTTGTGTGTCGATCTGCCCCGCCAGATTGGCAAGCTCATCCGACCGCTGCTTTAGCTTTGCGCTTGCCTGCTGGACGTCCGCTCCGATGCGACCGGCATCGAAAATATTGAAGTTGATCGCAGCAGTGACCGAAAAGACGGAGTGCGAACTCGTCAGCCCCGCACCGCCATCCCCGTAGTATCCGTTCACATCAAGGGTGGGATAGCGCTCAGCGCGCGCCGCGGCAACTGTCTGTTCAGCCGCCTGCACCAGCCGACGAGCGCTCTGATAATCCGGCCGCTGCTCTCGCGCTGTCTCGAGCGCTTTCTCCTGAGTAAGTGGAGGTGGTGGTGTGAAGGATAGGCGATCACTGACGGTGAAATCTTGACCGGCGCGAAGTCCTATAACTCGTCCTAGAGACAGCTTGTCTTTCTCAAATTGATTTTGCTGAGCAAGAAACCGCTGTTGTTGTGTCTTTAATTCCACCTCCGCGCGAAGCCTATCTATTTCTGGCGAGATTCCGCCAGTTTCCTGGTCAACCGCGCGCTGGTACAGAGCTTCCGCGGTGTTCACCTGCGCGCGTATCGATTCGAGCAAAGACGCGTCTGCGATGACCAGCAGATAGGCGTTCGCTACGGCCTGGACGACCAGGTTCCGCGCATCCTGAAGCGAGAGCAGTGCAGCAGTTTCTGTGGCCCTGGCGGAACTCAGGTTCTTGAGCGCACGCCAGTCGAAAACCTTCGCCGAAACGGTCGCGCCGACCTGCGTGTATTGAAAAGGGCCCGTTATCGTCGGGATGGTAATGCCGAGGCCAGGAGGAGTCTTTACGTTCAGGCCATATGCCTGCAAGTTGAGTTGCTCCACACTCTCATCGAATGAGCCGGTGACCTGAGGCAGTAGTGCGGAAAGGGCGCGAAGGCGTTCGGCCCGCTCTTCTTTGCTGTACGAGTCACGCTCGAGCAAACCTAAATTCGCCTTCAGGCCACGCTGAATCGCACCATCGAGCGTCAGATTCACGGGCGTTGACGTGCGCTCCTCTGCCGGAACGCTCCCCTGAAACGGGCTAGCCTGTTGAGCCCGAACGTAAACAGCAGTGCTTACGCCGAGGACCAGCAAGCGTCGCAGCATCAGGACAATGTGTCGGCTTCTTCTCACTCATCTTTCCTTCGTGGTGCTCAATAAGTAAGGCGAAAAGAGGATCTGGAAATCGATCATCGGTGTGAGCCAGCACGCGCAGAATGTGGTGCGCTGGGCGGTTGGGTCTTCCGGAGATTGCGACCAACCATTATGCCGATCAGGAACGCAATGAGGAGCGCGGCGCCAACTCCTACCATTGCTTTGTAGCGGCGGAGGAGCTTCCCGGTGTGATACAGAGGCCTATCCAACCGGGCAATGACTGGCTGTCCTTCCAAATACCGCAACAGGTCTTCCGCGAGCTGTTCCGCCGATTTGTAGCGGCGCGAAGGCTCCTTGTGCATTGCCATCAAAATGATGTTTTCCAGATCGCCGCGCAACTGCTTTACTGTGCGGAAGGCCTGAGAGTTCGCTTGGCCTGATCGTCTCCTCATTGCATACAAGCAGTTCCAACTCTCGACGGGCCACACCATTTGTCGAATAAGGCCGGCCTCCGGTCAGCAATTCGAACAGGACCACCCCGAGCGAATATACATCGCTGGCGGTGGTCAGAGGTTCGCCACGAACCTGCTCTGGACTTGCGTAGTCAGGTGTCATCATGCGGATACCAGTCTTGGTGAGAGGCTCTCCCGACGGGAGCAGTTCTCGGGCTAATAGCTTTGCTATGCCGAAGTCAAGGAGTTTCGGAATCCCCTCGGACGTTACCAGGATGTTTCCGGGCTTGATATCTCGATGAATAACGAGCCTCTGGTGGGCATGGTGAACAGCCAGGCAAACAGGCCGAAACAGACGGATGCGGTCTCGCAGCGAGAGTCCACGCGCGTGTGAATACTCCGTAATCGGTTGGCCATCGATGTACTCCATCACGATATACGGCAAGTTATCTTCGGCACTGCCGCCATCGAGGATTGCCGCAATGTTAGGATGAGCTAAATTGGCGAGTATCTGTCTCTCAGAACGAAATCTGTTGATATCCTCGCGCGAAGCCATGCCAGACTTCAGCAGCTTGATTGCCACTGTTTGCAGATAGTGCTGGTCCGAACGGACTGCCAGATAAACAACTCCCATCCCTCCCTGGCTCAACTCCCGAACGAGAAGGTAAGGGCCAAATCTCGAACCGGCATATGTATCACGCGGTGAAACTAACTGCCTCGCCGCGCTGCTAACAACCGACATTATGGACTTCTCATCCCGATCCTCGTAAACCAGCAGAGATTCCACTTCCGATTTCAGTTCCTCATTTCCCGAACAGGCTTCATCCAGATAGCGTTCTCGTTCTTCACCCTTCTTCTCGAGTGCATTCCAAAAAACACTTTCGATGAGGTTCCACTGGTTTGCAGTCATTTGTTGCAACTCCCAGCCATCTCACGATATAGCCAAGCTTGGGCGACACAAAGGTCCCGCCCCACCGTCGCGACAGAGATGTCCATGGCTTCGGAAATCTCTTCAGTCGTAAGTCCACCAAAAAATTTCAACTCGATAATCTGACTCTTGCGCTTGTCAACTGCGGCCAGAGACTGAAGGGCCAGATCGAGCGCGACTACATCTAGCGGCTTCTCATCTGCAACATCGATTTCTTCGCGAAGAGTGATGTTCAGCCCTTGGCCCCGCTTGCCAGCCTTCCTCTTTCTCGCATCGTCAATGAGAATGCACCGCATGATGTTCGCCGCGATGGCAAAAAAATGGGCGCGGCTCTGCCATGAGATTCTGGTGTGACCAGTGAGCTTCAGATACGCTTCGTGAACCAGGGCTGTTGGCTGGAGCGTAAGATTTGGCCTCTCTCCGCTTAACTTCATCCGCGCCAATCGATGCAGTTCGTCGTAGACGAAAGGAGTCAGCTGATCCAGTGCGGATCGATCTCCTTCGGCCCACCGCCGCAGGATCGCAGTGATGTCCGGTCCGGGATTCGGATCGGAGCCTGAATTACTCATTGCAGAAATAGAGGCTGAATTTGACATGAGATCTTCCGTGACTCACCTAGATATGCGACTTTTTGCCTCGCGTACCCTCACTGTCCGTGTGAGTTAAATCCCGGGCCAAGTGACTGATTTTCTCACCCACTCCGTTTTTTTCGGGCACAAAAGCTACATGTGGGCCAACTCGTGGGTCGTGGATCTGTTGCTTTGGCCCCTTCGAAACGTTTCTGAGAGAACGCGACGCGAAATGTCGCATATAGAGGTGAGCAGAGAACGCATGCGAACACTCTGCCGCTGAAAATGGATGAGTACATACCTCCAAAATCCCGAGCAGGACGAAGCGGCAACCACCACTTCTCCAACACGCCAGATCGGCCGGTCGACTCCTCCCTCGAAGTGTGTGGCTTGGTCGGCCGTCGGCCTGGTTGCCGCAAGCTGGATAAGTGCCGCTGCTTTCGGACTGTACATCCTTTGCTTTTACTTTGGGGCCATTCGCTCGGGGCATATTGAGCAATGGAATAACAACCTTTCCGGTCTGTACGATCGAGATCACCCGCTCGCATTCCTGGCCATGGCGGCTCATCTCGGCACGGGCGCTATCATCCTGCTCCTCGGCCCTGTACAACTAATCGACAAATTCCGCGGCCGCTGGCCGGCGATGCACCGCTGGCTTGGCCGTTTGTACGTGTTCACTGCTTTCGTAGCCGGCTTAGGCGGACTTGGCTTTATTGTGAGCAAGGGAACGATCGGTGGCGCTCCCATGAATCTGGGCTTCGGAGTTTACGGCGCACTTATGGTGCTCGCAGCCACTGAGACATATCGCCACGCCCGCGGCCGGCGGTTCGAAACACATCGTGTCTGGGCGATTCGCCTTTTTGCACTGGCCATCGGTTCATGGCTATACCGAATGGATTATGGTTTCTGGCTGCTCGCTGCCCATAGGATTGGGCATACCAAGACGTTTCGCGGTCCATTTGACATAGTCATGTCGTTTTTCTTTTACTTGCCGAACCTGGCATTCGCGGAACTGTTCCTTCGTGGCAGGTGGAAGCGGCTCTGCTCTGCCTTTGGCATATCGGCTGTAGTTGTACTCAATATCGCAACACTGGTTGTCGGTATCGGGACCTACTACTTTATCCGCTATCACTGGGGGCCGGGTATTCTCCACAGCCTCTTGGGGAGAGCGGGTTGAGCGAGAAGGCTTCAGAATTGGGTGCAGGGAGATGACGTCATCATTGCTGGCCTGGTCTCCGACGAGCACGCAAGGAGCAAATACCTGAGTGGAAGGCCGCGCGGCCTTACCTGCGTATTGTGTCCCAGCCTGAATTTCTACCCTGATCACGCGACTTCTCGGGATTACTGCAGTTTCGCGTATTCGCTTTGGGCTTGCTTCAGAATGGGAATGTCCGGATCGGCATCCTTCCAGAGTGCGAAGAAATCCTGGTACGCGGCCCTGGCCTTCTCCCGCGCGCCGACAAGAACATAAGCACGGCCTAATCCCAGGTGTGCCAATGGGCCGAGCGGTTCATTCAACACAATGCCGGGATGGTCGAGGATCTTCTGGAACTCGGCAGCGGCCGAACCCTGTCGTGCAGCGAGTAGCGCGATCCCTCGCAAGTACACTGGGTAAAGATTGAAGGCCAGAGTTTGAATAGCCGGCTCTCCTAATTCGTAGGGAGCAGCCGGGACCAGGGCCTGAATTGCGTTAGCAGTGTTCCCGCTAGCGATGGCGTAAGCGGCGTGGATGGTGGGCAAATAGTGGAATTGAACTGTCGTATCTTCACCAAAGCGCGCTGCGAGTTCATCAGCCAGTCGTGTCGACCGCGTAGCGTCGCCGGCCAGCGCCAGTGCAACTGCGGAAATGGCCTCAACATCTCTTCCCTTTGACAATCCAAGCGCCGCCTGTGCCTGTTGCTTTGCCCGTCCCATGCTCCCTGCCACTGCTTCCCGCACAGCACCTTCGGCTTCATAGCTGGCGGCTACTTCTTTCTCATCGGCCTGCAGCGCGGAATTAATGGCGCGTCTGGTTAGTTCGCGTGCTTTCGTAAAGTTACCTGCATACGTCGCCGTGTCCGATTCGTGATACAGAATGCGGTCCTCGCTTCCTGGCTTTCCCATCTGACTGTCCAGCTCACGCTGCATGCCCGCGGCGTTATGCTGCAAAAAGTGAATAATGTAGAGCGTTTGGTGCAGGAAAGGTGTTTCGAAGTGACCGCCTTGCGCCTGTCGTAGCGTTGCTTTAGCCTCGTTCAGGCGATTAAGCCTGACGTAGGCATCGACGACATTGAGGTAGGAATTTCCGCTTTTAGGGTCGAGCCTCAAGGAGTCTTGATGTGCAGCGAGGGACTTGTCGTGGTAACCCAGAATGGCGTAGACAAATCCCAGGTTATTGGGAGGGATATCGTCGCGGGGATAGGTTGCCGCCCATAGCTCTAGTATTTTCCGAGCGGCCTCCATATCCCCGGTAACAAACTGTTGGTAGTGCGACTCAATGTAGAACCGCTCGCGCTCGCTCACCGTCTCGCGCAGCGCATAGGCTTTGCGCAGGCTCTCAGCCGCATGCTCCGTTTCCCCGAGGTTGAAATAGGAGGTCGCGATCCGTGCGTAGGCCATGGCGAAGTTGGGATCGAGCTTAATAGCTCGCTGAAACAAAGGGACCGCTGCAGAATAATTGTTCGTTACGACCATTTCCCGGTAGCCAAGGCTGTAGGCTTGCAAGGCCTCAAGGGAGGATGTAGTCACGTTCTCTGGCGGCGCGTCGTACTTTTCCACTGAGGCCAGCGATTCGCCTAGCCTGGCGCGCAGCTTCGCGGCTGCTTTACCCAGCGCATTCAAGACCTGTTCTTTGCCGTCAGCCGTGACCTGCTCCTCCCCGAGTACATCTCCGTTGCGGCAGTTCACCGCTTTCAGGCCGAGGACATACTGGCTGCCCAGGCTGGCAATCGATCCTTCGATCGTGGCTGCGCTCGCGGTTCGCTGACAGACTTCGCGCGCCAACTCGCCGTTCAATCTTGTATCTCTCGGCTTTGCCATTAAAGAGAGCGTCTCTGCGATGCGCTCATCCGAGAGCAGATTCAGAAATGGCGACTGCTCCAACTGCGCCGAAAGGCCCTGCCTCAACGTACCGTCGAAAACCGAGTCATTCGTACCATTGTTGAAATCAGCGAGCACGATAGTATCTTTGTCGGTGAGCTTGGCTGGGTGGCGCGAGACAAAATACCCTACGATCAGCGCCATTGCGACCGCCAGCCCCGTAAGAATGATCCATTGCAATCGACGTCTTTTGCCCGCAGACGGTGGATACTGCACTACGATGGATCTGCGCGGATCCAGATCGCGTTGCAACCACTCCAGGTCAGAAAGAATTTCGGCGGCATCCTGATAGCGCGACCTTGGGTCTTTCTCCAGAGTCTTGCTGATGATTTCTTCCAGTCTCGTTGAAGCCGCCGGGTTGAGCTGCCTTAGGGGCATCGGAGGCCGGCTGAGAATGGCCTCTAGAACTGCACCGGAATTTTCTCCAGGAAATGGTGCTACCCCACTGGCCATTTCGTACAGCACGGCGCCAAATGAGAAGAGGTCTGATCGGACGTCCAACTCTTTGCCGGCCGCCTGCTCTGGAGACATGTACGCTACCGTCCCGATCAGCATTCCTGATTCGGTGATAGACCTAAGCCCCGCAGGCACCTTGCGATGGGCGATTCCAGCTGGGCTTAGTTTTGCAATTCCAAAATCAAGGACCTTCACCACCCCGTCGCTCCGGATCATGACGTTCTCGGGCTTGACGTCGCGGTGGACAATTCCGGAGGAGTGCGCGGCGCCCAGTGCCCTGGCGATCTGGATAGCGATATCCAGCGTCGTGTTCAAGTCGAGTTTGCCGTTGGAAAGCTTTTCACGCAGTGTAGGCCCGTCGACGAATTCGGACGCAATGAACTGCAATCCGTTGACCTGGCCGAATTCATAGATCGTGACAATATTAGGATGACTTAGGGCAGAGGCAGCCTGGGCCTCGCGCTGGAAGCGACTCAATCCGCGGTCGTCACGCATAAAATCCGGCGTCAGGATCTTGAATGCCACGCGGCGCTGCAGACTCGTATCTTCGGCCAGATAAACCTGGCCCATGCCGCCCGTCGCGAGCAGCGAAATGATTTCATAGTGGCCGATCCTGGCGCCCGCGCCCAGGACATCGTGCTTCGATTCGGCGATAACCCCGTGCGCTGCTTCGAAGACGGGCCGCTCCAGAAGATCCATTGGTCTGTCGACCTCGTCTAGGAGCGTTTCCAGTTCCCTTCTGAGCTCGGCGTCTCCATCACAATTTTCTTCCAGGAATGCTGAGCGTGTTTGGGGATCTAATTCGAGACACTTGTAGAACAAAGTCTCCAGGCGCTTCCAGCGATCAGAGGAGGGGAGCACGGCGACACGTCCTTAGGAGGTTCGCGTGAGCTCACGATGTAACCACGCTTTGGCCATCGTCAGTTCGCGATGCACTGTGGCTGGTGAGATTTCCAATGCGGCCGCCGTCTCGTCATAGGTAAGCCCTCCGAAACAGAGCAATTCGACAATCTCGCTCTTTCGAGGATCCAGCGTAGCGAGGCGCTGTAGCGCCTCATCTAATTCAAGCACCCGGTCCGACGATACTGGTCCGACAACGACAGCCTCGTCCAGCTCAACTTTCTGTAATCCTCCGCCACGCTTTGCGCGGCTGTGCGACCTCGCATGCTCCACCAGAATGCGTCGCAGGATGCGCGCCGAAACTGCGAAGAAGTGGGCTCGATCGTTCAAGGCTATGTTCGCATCAACCAGATGCAGATAAGCCTCGTGAACGAGAGCCGTGGTTGCAAGCGTGTGATCGGGACGTTCAGCCCTCAAGGCTCGCGAAGCCAGTTTCCGAAGCTGATCGTAGACAACCGGCATCAACCGGTCGAGAGCCTGCTTATCTCCGCTGCCCCATTGCCGAAGCAGTTCCGTCACCAAATGGCGATCCGGAGGCGTGTCCATAATACGGACTCATACCGGCCAACAGGGACGCTCTTGAGTCGCGCACTTACCCCGGAGCGCCTCCTAATGCTATCCGGTGCATCAATAATACCTCACGAATGTCTGAAACCAACAAGGCGTCACCAGCTTGCCGATCGGCCGCTCAGATGCTGCATGTGACTGTAGGATTGAAAGTTGCAGGCGTCCTGCGTAATGGAAGAAGCTTCCTGCTGCAGGCTGCGTATGTGAAGGGCGTCTATAACCTGCTCCAAAAACGGGTGTCGGCAAAGCAGGCATCTATGCTCTGGAGGAATGAATCCATTCCATTTGGGATCGGCACCGCCTTCCGGAGGTCTACTTCCGATGTCGTCTCATCTGAAGTGAGGGCCTGCTCGTCGGCTTCGTCTCCTGATCTGTCACCTAAATCTTGCAACGAGAAGACAACGCCGCCGGCTATCTCATGTGTCTGTCGAGCGACCTGGCTGAGGTGCCTCGTGATCTCGCGCTCGAATCCAGCCTGGGCCCTCTCGCTGGGATCGATGGTCCGATACCAATCGTAGAAAGTCGATTCGAGCAGGCGGCCTATTCCATTGCAGCGCAGAACCAGCTCAGCGTGCTCTAGCTCTTCCTGAAAAAGCGCAACAACAGACAATCGCACCAAGCTATTGACCAGATCGCCCATCGTCGGAAGTTCTGTGCAGCCAAGACCACCGCCATTCTCGAGAATCCGCATACTGTTCGCAGCAATCTCAACAGCGTGCCTGTGCATAGCACGCAGAGCATTTGCGATTTGCTCCGAGGCTAGTACGCAACGCAGGTCTGGCTCGCCCCGCAGCTTCATCATCAGCAGGTCACGTGCGATCTCGGTAATTTCACGATGGAGGACATCGATTTCGTACGTATCATCTCGAACGCTTTTACAGAACTCGAAAACGCCGAACTTGTAGGCTTTGATGGCGTAATCCACGCCTCTTTGAGAAACCCTCGCCATGTCCAAAAGATGTAAGCGCAGGACTTGAGCGTATTGATATGTGTCCATGTCTGTCACAAAATCCTCTCTGATTTGTCCGTGCTCGGTGCTGCGCCACAAGGGCGCGCAGCACACTTTGATTGCTTCAGGAACTGCGTATCACCGGGCCCTGACCGGCCGGCATATGAGCCCGGTGAGTGACTGCAGTTCTCTTGCCAGGGATACCGAGGTCAGTTCGCCTGTGTCATTTCAATCTGGCGCTGTCTTTCAATTGAGAGGTTGCGAAGAATCCATACTCCATTGCTCGCGAGGTAGAATTTGCGGCCCTGTTCCGGGTCTGTCAGGATCTTTGTGACTCCGGGCATTGTGGCGAAAGGTTGGGGCTCACTCCTTGACACATCAACAATCTGAAACGAGTTCGTCGCTCGGTGATTTGGTAGCAGCGAGCTGTCCGCGTTGAATGTGCGGTTGTTCAAAGGATCGACAATGTCTCCAGCACTCTGGTCCCATGTCACGAGGACCGGTGATGCAGGCCGGTCGAGTCGCAGGCAGCCCCATTCGGACGACCCTCCCGTGGTCCGGAACCTAACCAGTACCGACGTCCCGTCCACCGGACCGACAAAATCGAATGGAATGTCAGTGGAGAGTTGTCTCTCATCGACTTCAGAGGTTCTGTCTGGATCTGTCACATCCAGGATCAGCAGGCGTTTGCCGCCGCCCTGTTCAACATACAGGTATGTTCTCGCGTTTCCCTCATATAGGTACATATCTTCGCCGGCGGTCTGCGCGTCAGCGGGTAGGTCGCCGGGCTTTACCAGCACCAACGATCCATGATAGTGGTGCTCGTGTTCCTTCGCAGAAGCGAACGGGACTGACAGGAGTAGAAACAGCGCTACGCCCCATATTGAAATGCCGGACAAGCGGACAATT
>JAFAKX010000046.1 GCA_019234945.1 Silvibacterium sp. | reverse complement strand
GCACCGCCGCATGGGCACGATCTGTGCCATAACAGGATGCTTCGTCGTCGCCAGTGAACGGCCAACAATCGCCAGCTCACGCGCCTTGCGAGCGGCAGCTTTCAAGCGCCGCACGGGCGTCTCTCTTCGCACTCCAGAACCGGTTTGTACGCGAATCGGCATATTCCTCAATCACTTATTGAACCACACCGAGGCAATGCGTGCGAGCCGCGCAGGCTGAATGGGGCATCCGGAGGGTTGAATGGAGAAGATGACTGAGGACGCGACAATCGCCCATCGGCCCGAGAGATCAGAACGTGTCGGGGTGGGGGTCTGTGTCTAGATTCAGAGATTCGAGGTCTCTGCGAAGATTGCGCAGCTCCCGCCGCAGATTCTCATCGTTGATCTCGCGTGCGGCTTCACGGGCCTGCTCGGCGAGCTTTGCCGCGTCGAGCTCGCTGATCGCCTGATTCGCCAGCAGACCGGCTTTGAAGTTCGAATCAAGCTGGGCAAGATTGCGTTCGATCTCGGGGTCCAGTTCGTCAGGATTGATCAGGTGCAGGGGACCCATCTCGATCGACGGCCAGCTGAGCTCGCCCTTATGTTTTGGATCGCGGGCCTGCATGCTGAGCGTCTGCTCCTTGTGATTCCGTACGATCGTGACCTGCATCTGCTTGCCGCGGTTGGCGTGAAGCGCATGGTACCAGGTGTTCAGCGTCGGCATGGACTCGCCATTTACCTTGGTGATGACATCGCCCGCCTTCAGGCCGGCAGTCGATGCCGGGCTGTTCTCCGCAACACGCTTGACCAGCAGGCCCTGACCGTCCTTGACCCCGAAATAGTCTGCCAGCTGCGAGCCCAGGGGATCGAGCTCGGCACCAACCGAGGGGCTTCCCAGCACAATGGCGCCAAGAAAACTGTTTCCGCCACCACTTCCTTTTCTTGGGGGTACGACAACTGCTGTGTCGGGTCCCTCATCGGGATCGGGAAGGATCGCATGAGATGGCCATGCGTCCTGTTCCACCTTGGCGCGATCGGCTAAGAGCACGTTGATAGTCTGCTGCTGGCCATCGCGGGAAATGAGCAGGGCCACGGTCCGGCCCGGCGGGGTTTCACGAAGCATGCGCCGCAACTGCTCCACGCTCTGAACCTGCTGCCCGTTCATCTGGAGAATCACATCGTGGACGCGGAGTCCAACCTTGCCGGCAGGTGCGTCGTGATCGATGTAAGTGATCTCGGCACCACCGGCATCTTTGAGCTTGAGGGCGCTGGCACGATCATTGTCGATATCGCGCATATCCACTCCCAGGTAGCCCTGGGAACTGTGCAGCAGGAGCGCCGGGGAATCGGGCACGATGCCGAGCAGCTGCGCTGCGCAGGCCGGCCGCACGAGAGTCGCTGTGCCAACGAGACAGCTTAACGCCGCCACGGAACTTGTTCTGGACACTAACCTCGAAAAATGATTCATGTGGGCTTTCCTTTTAGCTTTTGGCTTCTAGCACCTGACTTCTAGCTTCTGATCGTCGGGAGCCGATCTTCTGATATGTAATGCGGCCCATTCATTCTGTTTGTCTCTACTCCTAACCAGAAGCTAAAGCTAGTAGCTAGAAGCTAGAAGCTGCAGCTCACTGAACCTGCGGGATCTGGTCGAGCACCTGGCGCGACGCCGATCGAATGTCCGGATTGTCATCCCGGGCAGCAACCGTATGCAACACCTCACGCACGCTGGAGTCGGCTCCCACCGGCTCGAGCAGTCCGATGGCCTGCGTGCGCACCCGGGGATCTGGATCGGACAGGAGCGATTCCAGTACCGTGTCGCGCACGCGGACGTCGTCGGCAACATAGGGCTGCAATCCCTCAAGGGCCTTCAGTCTAACCGTCGCACTCTTGTCATACCGCAAGGCTTTCAGCAGCGCATCCCGTACCGGACCGTCGTCGCATTCGTGGCCGGCCCGGCATTCATCGGCCAGCAGCCTGACGGAACTGTCCTGGACGTTCGGGTTGAGGCGGTTCCGGGTGCCGAGAAGGAGCAGCTGGCGGATTTTTGGGTCGTCGAGCGAGCCCGTCACGGTTACAGGCTGCAACCGGTTATAGACCACCTGGACATTCTCAGAATTCGGCTTCTGAACAATGCTGCTGACATACGCGACATCGCTCAACGAGTCGTCATCTGTGTCCGGATGTTGGGTCTGGGCGGCAGGTACAACCTCGGGAGAGCGCTGCCCCGCTTCAAACCCGGAAACGCCACCCACCGTCAGCGACGCGACAACGACAGCACAAGCGGCAGCGGGAGCGCCCCGCAATCGGCCGATGCTCTGCCCGAATCGCCGCCAACTCCGGACAAGCCAGCTACCTCGGGGTATAGCGTCCAGCGCTTCCTCCAGACGCAGCCGGGAGCGCGCAACCAGATTGGCCGACGGCTCCTCGATCGGCAGTAGCGACATGACCTTGGAAAGGGCCTTTACGGCTTCAACTTCCTCACGGCAGCGCTCACACCCGGCCAGATGCTGCTCAAACTCGGGAGCCTTGTCATCGGGAAGCTCGCCGTAGACGGCCATCACAATCGTTTCCTGCGCCAATTCACACTTCATGGTGTTTCCTTGCCTCACTCGCCTCAAAGGTTCACTGCGACTAAAAGCCTCAGCGCAATTCCGCCAGGATCGTCCGTAGCTTCCTGGTCGCGCGGAAGAGCGTGTTCTTCGCTGTCTCTTCCGTCGTGTTCAGCATCTCGCCGATTGTTCTCAGTTTGAGACCCTGATAGTGCTTCAACTCAAAAACCATGCGTTCGCGCGGAGTCAGCTTGTCGAGAGCCTCGCGAATGCGTTCTGCGAGAATTTTTCTGTTCAACTCGCGGTCCGGATTCGCGCTGGCGCGCTGGTCCGTAACGTTCGTCAACAGGTCGATCTCCTCACCCGACGAATCGAGCATCACCGCCTGGTCTTCCCGGCGCGACTTGCGGCGCCGCAGCAGGTCCAGGCACAAATTCGTGACGATGCGATAAATCCACGTGTAGAAGGAGCACTCAAAGCGAAAATTGCCGAGATACCGGTACGCTTTGAGGAACGCCTCCTGGTGGATGTCTTCGGCGTCCTGCTCCGATCCGGTCAGATGCAGGGCCAGCCGTAACACCGCCTGATCATATTGACGCACGAGAGCGTCAAAGGCTGTGCGCGAACCGGCTTGCGCCTCGCGAATAAGATCGGCTTCCGTCGCGCGTACGCTTGGATCGATCGCCATACGCTGCGAGGATTTTAACTTTGCGGGGTCGGTAACCGGCAATTGAGCGCCCGAAGGCGGGAAAACTCGCAGAGAATCAGCAGACATCTAGAGTCCTCAATTTGGGCGGACTACTCCCACCGCAGGAGACGAATCTCGAAGCAATTCGTTAGCAGAATCGCGCAACTTCTCTCCTCAGGCGAATCCGCTACACTCCGGTTATGACCACTGGATCACGCCATTCAGCCTCCGGCGAGTTGTGGCCGGAGCCCCCGGCGAAGACCGACGGCGCCATCACCGCCTGGTGCGATGGCGGATCGCGCGGCAATCCCGGCCCGGCCGGCTTCGGCGTCCATATCGAGGATGGGCAGGGCAAGACTGTCGCTCAACTGAGCGAGTACATAGGCAGGAAGACCAATAACTTCGCCGAATACTCCGGCCTGCTCGCGGCGCTGAATTACGCACTGGAGCAGGGCTACTCCCGGCTGAAAGTCATCTCCGACTCCGAGCTGATGGTCAAGCAGATCAAAGGACAGTACCGCGTCCAGAGCCCCGAACTGCGGCCACTGTACGAAGAGGCCAAACGGCGAATCGGCCGCCTCGATTCGTTTCAGATACATCACGTCCTGCGCGAAAAGAACCGGCACGGCGACCGCCTTGCTAATGAGGCCATGGACCGCGGCACGGGCCGGACACCATCTGCGAGCGGCACACCTGCGCCTGCTCGTGACCTCCGTGGGTTCGTCAAAGGCGGCGTGGTGCACTTTCTCGAAGGGGAATTGCCCGACGGGGTTTTCGTTCGCATTACCCCCGAGCGCAGGTAGTCACTTCTTCGAGCCGGCTTTCTTCCGGACCCGTTCGTACTTGAGCACAAGCAGACCCTTCGAGTAGGCCTTGTTCTCGACGAGCTTGAATTCACGTTGCGGGAAACCAGCTGGAAACATCGGAATGCCTTCGCCGATGAGCACCGGAACTATGCCAAGCTCCATTCCGTCGATCAGGTCGGCCTTCAGGAAGTCACGCGCCAGCTCGCCGCCACCCATCATCCAGATAATCTTCCCCGGTTGCTTGCGAAGCTCGCTGACCAGAGCTTCCGGTGTCTTCCCGGTGATCTCATAACCATCCCGCTCGCCCGGTGGTTCCGATCGGGACATGACATAGCATTTGATCCCGTAGTTATCGAATTTTCCACCGGTCATCTTCAGCCCGGCTTCGAGGGTCTTTCGGCCCATTACGGCGACATCGACTGTCTTGAAGAACGGCCCCATCGAATAATCCTTGGGCATAAACAGAAAGTCGACGGAGCCATCGGGCCGCGCAATGTAGCCGTCAAGACTCATTCCGAGACCAAGGACCACCTTGCGCATTTCTGCGATCCTACGCGTTCTGCTTCGCGAGCTCGGTCTTGACGATCTCGCTCACCTGCCGGCCGTCAGCGCGTAACCCCGCTGCCTGAATTCGCCCCTGCACTGCTTTCATCGCCGGTCCCATGTCCTTCGGCCCTGGCTTCGTTCCGGAAGCCGCCATCTCAGCCAGAGTCTCTTCCACCAGCTTGCGAATCTCCTGCTCCCCGACGGCTTTCGGCATGTAGGTCTCAATCATCGAGATCTCAGCTGCTTCTTTCGCCGCAAGCTCGGGACGGTTCCCTTTCGTAAACTGCTCGACCGAATCGCGCCGCTGCTTGATGAGCGTGCCCAGAACCTGCAGCGACTCGGCCTCATCGAGAGGGGCGCGCTTCTCGATTTCCTTGTTCTTGAGCGCGGTCTTCACCATGCGCAGAGCCGTTGCCCGCTCAGAGTCGCGAGCCTTCATCGCCGCGACAATGTCCTGATCGATTCGTGCTGCGATGCTTAAGTCAGCCATCCATCACTCCAAACCTTCCATTATAGAAACAAAGCGCGGCCCTTGCCTCCTAAGTACAATTAGATCTAGAGGACTTCATCACAATGATTCGCAAAACACGACTATTCACGCCGGGACCGACTCCCCTGCTCCCTGCCGCGCAGTTCGCCATGGCAGCAGCGGACATCCATCACCGCACGGCGGAATTTCGCGCGCTCTATCAGCGTGTTCTCGAGCAGTTGAAGACCTTCGTCGGCACAAAGAACGATGTTATCCTGCTCGCCTCCTCGGGCACAGGAGCGATGGAGGCCGCGGTCTCGAATCTCACCTCGCCCGGCGACCGGGTTCTGGTGCTCTCGGCCGGCAAATTCGGCGAGCGATGGGTATCGCTGGCCAATGCCTTTGGCTGCACGGTGGATGTGGTGAAGGCTTCCTATGGCCAGACCTTCCCGCTGGATGAAGTCCGCAAGGCCCTGAAGACTGAGACCCGAGCCGTATTCATGCAGGCCACGGAGTCGTCGACCGGCGTGCGCCACGACGTGGAAGGCGTCACCCGGCTTCTCAAAGAAGCCGGCAGCGGTGCATTGCTCGTAGTCGACGGCATCACTGGCCTGGGCACCACGCACTTCGACGTGGATTGCTGGGGCGTGGACGTCATCATTGGCGGATCGCAGAAGGCCGTCATGATTCCTCCGGGGCTTGCCTATCTCTCCGTCAGCGACCGCGCGTGGGATGCGATGGAGACCTCCCGGAATCCCCGCTACTACTTCGACCTGCGCAAGGAGCGCAAGAACGCCCACAAGGGCGAGTCGTCCTATACGCCGGCAGTTGCGCTTATTGCAGCGCTCGGCGCGGCGCTGGACTTCATCGCCGCCCAGGCAGGCGGCGATCTGGCTGCGGGTCGTGACGCCCTCATCGACAACGCCGAGAAGTGCGCGGCCATGACACACGCCGCCGTGGAAGCCATGGGCCTTCGCCTCTTTGCGCCCGACTCCCCTGCCGCCGCTGCGACCGCTGTGCTGCCTCCCGCGGGAATCGACTCGGGCATCGTCGTGAAGGAGCTGAAGAACCGCTTCGGCGCCGTCATAACGAACGGGCAGGGCGAAATGAAGGGCCAGATCTTCCGCGTCGCCCACATCGGTCTGTTCGATTACATGGACACCATCGCCATCGTCGGCGCGCTCGAACACGTCGCCGTGTCGACGCTGAAAATCCCCGGCTTCGAGTTCGGACAGGCGCTGGCCGCTGCGCAGAAGGTGTTTGCCGGAGAAACCAAGTCGCCGAAAGCCGAGCTGGCCGAGGCCGTCTCTGCGCGCTGAGCGCAGAGTATGACTTCACTCCAGACCTCACTTCAATCGAGGGGAAGAGGAGCACGAATGAAGATCGTCCTGGCGGAGAAGGTATCTCCCGCTACGCTCGCAGTGTTGCAGGGCGAACCCGGATGGCAGATCGTCACACACGATCAGATCAAGGACGGCCTCGCCGCCGAGATCGCCGACGCTGACGGCCTCATCGTCCGGTCTGCCGTTCAGGTTGACGATGCCCTGCTGGCCTCCGCGCCAAAGCTGCGAGTCATCGGCCGTGCGGGAGTCGGCGTCGACAATATTGACGCCGATGCAGCAACCCGCCGCGGCATCGTGGTCATGAATACGCCCGGTGCGAACGCCATTGCCGTCGCCGAGCTTACGCTCGGGATGATGCTCGCGCTGGCCCGGCAACTTCCGAAGGCCAATACCACCATGCACGCTGGCAAGTGGGAGAAGAAATCTCTGCAAGGCGAAGAATTGAGGGGCAAGAAGCTTGGCGTGCTTGGTCTCGGCCGCGTCGGACTCGAAGTAGCCCGACGGGCGCGCGGCTTCGGGATGGAAGTGATCGGGCACGATCCCTACGTGTCGGCTTCGATCGCCCGCGAGAATTCCATCCAGCTTGTGTCCACCGATCAGCTATTTCGCGAATCCGACTACCTCACGCTGCATGTGGGCCTCACGCAGCAGACATCGGGCATCATCAACCAGGAGAGCCTCGCAAAAATGAAGAAAGGCGTGCGCATCGTCAACTGCGCGCGCGGTGAGCTGATTATCGAGGAGGCACTTGTCGAAGCCCTGAAGAGCGGACAAGTCGCCGGCGCAGCTCTCGACGTCTTTCACCAGGAGCCCCTCAAAGACTCGCCCTTCTTCGCAATCGATAACGTAATCCTCACGCCCCACATAGCGGGATCGACAGCCGAGGCGCAGGAAGCCGTCGGGGTGCAGATCGCTCTGCAGGTCCGCGAATATCTCAAGCTCGGCGTGGTGCAGAACGCCGTCAACCTGCCCTCACTTTCCCATGAGGAATATCTCGAGCTCGCGCCATACATCACGCTGGCCGACCGCCTCGGCTCCTTCCTGGCGCAGTTCCAAGCCGGAGGCTTCGAGAGCGTGAAAATCTCGTACAACGGCCGGATCTCCGAGGCCAAAACCGACCTCATTCGCAACAGCGCCATCGAGGGGATTCTCGGACACGCCGAGGGCGTCAATCGCATCAATGCTGCCGCGGTCGCCCAGGAGCGCGGCATCCACATCTTCGAAGAGAAAAAGCCCACGAGCTCAGGTGGCGCGGGCAACGTGCTGAAGCTGACTATCCACACGCACTCGGGAGAAGTGGCCGCCAGCGGCACCGTGCTGCATGGACGCTCTGCACGCCTACTCAGCCTGGACGGCATCGACATCGAAGCTCCACTCGAAGGCACCCTGCTCACCATACGCAACCAGGACGTTCCCGGTGTCATCGGCCGGATCGGAACTATTCTCGGCGATCATCGCGTCAACATTGCCAATTTTGCCTTGGGCCGCGCTAATGGAGACCGCTGCTCCCCGGGCGGAACAGCCTTGGCGGTCGTCCAAGTCGACGGAGAAGTGACCGAGTCCGTGCTGCGCGCGCTGCGCGCCGTCGAAGCCATCTCAGAGGTGCACGTGGCCAGCCTCGGAGAAAAGCTTCAGCCCGTCTCGGTAGAATAGATTTGTAACTTTTTCAGGAGTAGTCAGCCTTGCCACTCTACGAATACCGCTGCAGGAACTGCGGTCATACCTTCGAAAAAATCCAGAGCTTCAGCGCGCCCGACGAAAAGGAGTGCCCGGTCTGCAAGGGAGAAGTCGAACGGCTCATCTCCGCGCCGGCGATCCAGTTCAAAGGCGCCGGCTGGTACGTGAATGACTACGCGGGGAAAGGCAGCGCAAAGTCCACTGGCGGCAGCTCGACAGAGAGTGCCGAGAAACCCGCTTCTTCCGACGGTGCAAAGTCGTCGTCCGATTCAGCATCATCCGCCGCAAACAGTTCCGGCTCCTCTTCAGGAGCCGGAACCACGTCAACTGCCAGCGAGAGCGACTAGCTCCAGCTTACGATTTCGACGACTTCTTTGACGATTTCTTCCCAGGGGGTACTTTTGCTCCCTTTTTCCGGGCCTCTGACAATCCGATCGCGATGGCCTGCTTCCGATTCGTGACCTTCTTGCCGCTGCGCCCGGACTTCAGCTTCCCTTGCTTCATCGCTCTCATTTCCCGCTCGACCGATTTCGAAGCCTTTGGGCTGTACTTGCGCCCGGTGGACTTCTTTCTCGCGCTCGACTTCTTCGCAGCGCTCTTCTTCGAAGCAGAGCCCTTCTTTGCACTGCTCTTCTTGGTTGCGCTGCTCTTCTTCGACGCGCTCTTCCTTGCGCTGCTCTTTTTCGAACTGGTCTTCTTGGATGGCATGCTTTCTATCCTCCACTCACTCAGAAGCCGCTTGACTCTGCAACGTTGTCAGCGGCACATGTATTTAGGGCCTCTTCAAGGATGACATATCGATTACGAAGCGGTACTTCACGTCGGCCTTCACCACGCGCTCGAACGCTTCGTTGATCTTCTGGATGGGGATGACCTCGACGTCCGACACGATGTTGTGGGCCGCGCAGTAGTCCAACATCTCCTGGGTCTCGGCCATGCCTCCTATGATCGATCCCGAGAGGTTGCGCCGCTTGAAGATGAGGTTGCCCATGAAGATTGTCGGCGGCTGGTCCGGCAGCCCCACCTGGCAGTACACTCCGTCGCGCTTGAGCAGTGGCAGATACGCGTTCAGATCGTGCACCGCCGAAACAGTATCAAGAATAAAATCGAAGCTGTTCGCCTCCTTCGCCATAGCGTTTGCGTCATTCGAAAGCACGACCTCGTCGGCTCCCAGACGCTTCGCGTCCGCAATTTTTGACTTCGAAGTGGTGAACTGCACCACGTGCGCACCGAAGGAATGCGCGAACTTCAGGCCCATGTGCCCGAGGCCGCCGAGTCCCACCACGCCAACCTTCTTGCTTGGACCCACTTCCCAGTGCCGCAACGGTGAATAGGTTGTGATGCCTGCGCAGAGCAGAGGTGCAACACCAGCCGGATCGAGCTGTGTGGATACGCGGTGCACGAAGTGTTCATCCGTCACGATGTTGTTCGCGTAGCCGCCCTGCGTCAAGTCGCCGTATTTGTCCTTTGCTCCGTAAGTCAGAGTGGCGCCCACCTCGCAGTACTGTTCTTCTCCTGCTTTGCAACTCGCGCAGGTGCGGCAGGAATCCACGATGACTCCCACGCCCACTCTGTCACCAACCTTGAATTTGGTAACACCAGAGCCGACTGCCGTGACTCGTCCAATAATTTCGTGCCCCGGCACCATGGGATAAACGGCATTGCCCCACTCATTGCGTGTGGAGTGAATGTCCGAATGGCAAACTCCGCAGAACTCGATTTCGACCGCGACATCCTTCTCCATCAGGTTGCGACGATTGAAACTGAAAGGGGCTAAGGGGGTGGTGGATTCCTGCGCGGCGTATCCCCAGGACTGAATCATCAAGCTTCTCCTTGAAAAATTTGTGGAAATCAGGACAGTGAAAATCCTAAATGGAATGCTGCAATGCGATGAATGATCGTCCCGATAGGGATGATCCAACAACACATTTCATATGATTATCTGCTGGTGTTCATCGATGCTTTTCGATTCCTCGACAGATATTCGCTTCTTACCGCCAGATGTATAGTATTCGGCAAAGTATGCAATTTTTCCGCCGTTCGACCGCATTAAAGGCAGCGCTCCTGCCTGCGCTGCTTTTGCCGGCCGGGACCGGTTTCGCGCTCGACCCGCACCAGAGCCTGCGGCATTACGGGTACCAGTCCTGGCAGACCGACAGCGGACTGCCGCAGAACACCGTCCATGCCGTACTGCAAAGCCGCGATGGCTACATCTGGCTCGCTACCGAAGGCGGCCTCGTGCGCTTCGACTCCATCAGGTTCACTGTCTTCACACACAAGGACACCCCGCAGCTCGAAAGCGATCTTATCTACAGTCTGCTTGAAGACAGGTCCGGCACTCTCTGGATCAGCACATCGAGCGGCGTTGCTCGTTATCGCAATCGGGGCTTTGAGTCTGTCTCGCTGCCGGGCGGTTCTCATGCAGGAGTCGTGTGGTCGCTCCATGAGGACCGCAATGGCGCGATCTGGGCAATGACCCCAGGTGGACTCGCACACTTCGACGGCGCGGCATTCCGAACCGTACAGGGCATCCCGCCATTGAACGAAGCAAGCCGTATGGTTGATGGCTCGAACGGATCGCTTTGGCTCGGCACTTCCGAGGGACTCTTTGAAGCTCCGCCCGGCGAGCCAGTTCGCTTTCAGCCAGTTGGGCAGTCGACCGCCATACAGGCCATGGCGCTCGACAAGAAGGGCCGTCTCTGGGCAGGACTGCCTGGCAGTCTGGAGGTTTGCGCGCTAGGCAAATGCGAGACGCTGAGCCTGCCCGGCACTTCGCCCGCCAGCAGCAACGTTGCCGCTCTTGCCGTCGATCGAACCGGGACTGTCTGGATCGGCACCGCCGCAGGGCTGGCTTATTACGACGGCGCGCGGATAATGATGTTCTCGGACAAAAGCGGCGTTCACACTGGCGCGATCGAGTTGCTCGTCTGCGACCGCGAAGACGCGGTATGGGTGGGAACGGATGACGGCATCGCACGTGTGGTCAGCGGGACGATGGAAGCTTTCACTCCGAAGCAAGGCTTCTCCAGCAACAGGGTCCTCACGATCCTCGAAGACCGCGAAGGCAATCTCTGGCTCGGCACCGAATCGGGCGGCATCGACATCTTCCGCGATCGCGCCATCACCACGTACACGGCGCAGGACGGCATCTCCAACGACTACATCCGCTCCATTTACCAGGACCAGAGAGGCACTGTCTGGCTGGGAACCAGCGGCGGCGGCCTCGATCGCCGGGACAAAATCGGATTTACTGCCCTCACCACAGCCAACGGCCTTTCCAGCAACATCGTCCTCGCGATCGGCAGCTCACCGGATGGCGACCTTTGGCTCGGTACGCCCGATGGCCTGAACCGGGTCCGAGATGGCAAGGTGAAAGTCTTCACATCTGCCGATGGCCTCGCAGACGATTTCGTTCGGTCGCTCTATTTCGACCGGCAGGGATCGCTCTGGATCGGGACGCGGCGCGGGCTTTCAAAATTCAAGGACGGCAAGTTCACGACCTACACAGCCCTGGATGGACTCGGTGGCGACCTGGTCGGCTCCATTCTGCAATCGCACGATGGCTCGCTATGGATCTGTACGCTGGGCGGACTCACGCACTTTGACAACGGCCGATTCACGAACTTCACTGAGAAAAATGGCCTGTCCAGCCACACAGTGACAGCGCTGCATGAAGACGCGGACGGTACGCTGTGGATCGGCACCATCGGCGGCGGCCTGAATCGCTGGCGAAACGGTGTCTTCAAAGCCGTTCCCGCCAGGGATCTTCCCGAGACAATCTACAGCATTCTCGAGGATGACAAAGGCAACCTCTGGATGAGTTCCAATCATGGCATCTTCCGCGTGAATCGCAATGATTTAAATCGCTATTTGGATGCCGCAGGGCCAGTAGCGGCGGTAGCCTCCTACGGCATTGCCGACGGAATGAAGGTCAATGAGGCGAGCAGCGGCGGCCATCCCGCGGCGTGGCGGCTCAACGACGGAGAACTATGGTTCGCAACCCTCAAGGGGGCGGCCACCGTTAATCCGGAACACCTGGCAACGAATCGTATCCCTCCACTGATTAACATCGAGCGGATGCACGTGGACGACACGCCCAAGACTGTAAGCGATACGGTTACAATCAGCCCGGGAGGCCGTCGTTTCGCCATCGATTACACTGCGCTCAGCTTTACAGCCCCACAGAAAGTGCGCTTCAAGTATCGTCTGGAAGGATTCGACCACGGCTGGATCGATGCCGGATCGCTTCGGACCGCCTTCTACACCAATTTGCCACCTGGGCGCTATACCTTCCAGGTCCTGGCCTGCAATAACGACGGCGTGTGGAGCGCCACGCCGGCATCCCTGTCGTTTCGGCTGAACCCGTACTTCTACCAGACCAAATGGTTCTATCTGCTGCTGGTGTCGGGTGCGGTTCTGCTCTGGTACGGAGGATACCGCTGGCGCATGCGGCAGGTGGAATCGAGATTCAACGCGGTCATGGCGGAGCGTAACCGCATCGCACGCGAGATTCACGATACCCTTGCACAGGGCTTCGTTGCCGTGTCTGTCCAGCTGCAGATTGTCTCGCGCCTTCTCGAAGGCTCAACGGAATCGGCGCGACAGCATCTGGCCCAGGCTCAGGAGCTTGTACGCCATGGACTCGAGGACGCGCGCAAGGCGATATGGGAGCTTCGCTCGCAAAGTGCCCAGAACCAGGACCTCGCCGCCCAACTTGCGAAGATGGCCGACCGCGTGACCGCCGGCACCGAAATCCGAACGGAGGTGCGCGTGAACGGCGCGTATCGTCCTCTGGGGAAGACCGTAGAGGAGGAACTGGTGCGCATCGCGCAGGAGGCCGTAACCAACGCAGTCAGGCATGCCGCGCCAGAACGCATTCAGATTCAGCTTCGATTCTCCGAAAGACAATTGGAGCTGCATGTTGAGGACAACGGCCGAGGGTTCTCCCGCGATCTGCCATCCATCCAGGACGGGCATTTCGGCATTGCGGGAATGAAGGAGCGCGCACAAAAAATTGGCGGCACTCTTATGGTAGAGAGCCGAGGTGGGCAGGGCACGCGTGTCAGTGTCGAAGTCGCCACGGATGGAAGAGAATGAAAGAGAATGAGCGAACCAATTCGAATTCTCATCGTTGACGACCACACGGTCGTGCGGCAGGGTCTGGTCGCGCTGCTCAACACCGTGCCGGACCTCAACGTAGTGGCCGAAGCTTCCGACGGGCAGGAAGCGATCGAGGCCTTTCGCAAACACAAACCGGATGTGACCCTGATGGACCTTCGCCTCCCCAGGCTCGGCGGCGCAGACGCCATCTCGCTCATCCGTCAGGAATCACCGGGCGCGCGCATCATCGTGCTGACCACCTTCGATGGTGACGAAGACATATTTCGCGCGCTACAGGCCGGCGCGAAGGGGTATCTGCTCAAGGGAACGGACGTCGACGAGCTTACGGCCGCAATCCGCTCAGTCTACGCGGGCAAATCGAAGATACCGGCCTTCGTTGCTGAAAAGCTTGCCGAGCGCATGGGTGGGCCGGCCCTGACCACTCGCGAACTCGAGGTGTTGAAGCGCATAGTCGCGGGCCGCAGCAACAAGGAGATCGCAAGCGATCTGCATATCTCCGAAGCGACGGTCAAGACCCACATCAACAGCCTGCTCAGCAAGCTGAACGTCAGCGATCGTACCCAGGCCGCTACGACCGCATTGCAGCGCGGGATCGTTCACCTTGATTGAGGACTCATCCGGCAATGCGAATGAGAGGCAATCGTATCGTCACAGCCCTGATTCTCACCTGCGCATTCGTGACTACCGCGCAGCCCGCGAAAAACTCAGGCTGGCGCCCCGCCACGGAGAGCGAGCTGAAGAACCTGCTGCCTGCCCGCGCGCCCGTCGAGCAGGAGCGTATCGAAACTGAAATGAGAACCGCATCTGGAATCACCGATGGCCACGGAAAATTCATTGCCGGAGTGGTTCTCATCACGGCCGGATACTCTGCAGAAGGAAAGTACTCGCATTATTTTCTGACCCAGGTGCCGCTGAAAATCGGTAGCCTTGAGCTTACCCCGGGAGCCTATGTAATCGGCTGGAAGCACGCTTCGGAAGACAAACTCAATGTCTCTTTCTACGAGGCCGCTACGGGCAAGGCGTTAGTTGCGACGGAAGCAACAATGAATCCATCCATTACTAGAGTAGAATCATTTCGCATCTGGCCACCCGGCGATCGCTCCCTCATGCAGATCGGGCGGTTCACATTCAGTTATCAGATCGGAGAGTGAAGTTTCATATGGCTGGACCGACCCTCGTGAACAACAAGCCGACGCCAAAGCTGCGCAAGCTGCTGGCCGCTCTCGAGGGCAACTGGCAGGCGGAAATGACCGGCTATCACACATACCGCACGCTCTCCGAGCGCGACGACGACCCGCTGCGTAAGGAGACCCTGCGGCACATGGCTGAAGCCGAGGCACAGCACGCGGCGCTTTGGGAAAAGCGGATCATCGAGCTCGGCGGCAACAAGCCCGAGTACCGCGGCAAGCCCACCGGTGACGCCGACAGCCTGGCAAACAGAATGGGCGGCCAGCGGATGGCTCTCCGACGGCTCGAAATCGACGAGAGCCGCGCGATTGCCTCGTACGGCCAGCAACTCAAAGAATTTAACGACGAGCCCAGCCTCGCCGTCCTCCGCCAGGTCATCGAGGAGGAGCGCGAACACTATCAGGAGCTGAGTAGTCTGATTCGGCAGCGCTATCCGCGACGCCATATCGAGGGCGAACCGGCGAAAGCGCAGGCCCTCCTCGACGAGCTGCTGGCCAAACGCAACCGTTCCGGCAGGCAGGCGGCTGGATGGATAGGCGACGCCATTTATGGAGTGAACGACGGCCTGGGCGCCATCTTCGGCATCGTGTCTGGCGTTTCCGGAGCAACGCAGGGCACCAGCCACTACGTGCTCCTGGCCGGCATCGCGGGCATGATCGCCAGCGCGCTTTCCATGGGGTCGGGCGCCTACCTGGCGGCCAAGAGCGAACGCGAAATCTACGAGGCGGAACTCGCCCGCGAGCGTGAGGCCATCGAGATGAATGGGCCGGAGGCGCGCGAGTTGCTCTCGCTCTATTACCAGGTGAAGGGACTGCCGGAAGACGAGGCCGACCATTTCGTCGAGCACATTGCGAAAGACAAAGAGCAGCTCCTGCGCGCTCTCTCCGCCGAACGGCTCAGCGCCACCGAGGACGCATTGAGCAATCCCATCACCTCCGCCGTTTCCGGGGCCGTCTCAACGGCGGTTGGTGCGTTCATCCCGATCATCCCGTTCTTCTTCATGAGCGGTTATCAGGCGATCATCACGTCGGCGATCATCTCGCTGGCGGCGCATTTCGCGGTCGGCGCGGCAAAATCGCTGATCACCGTGAGATCCTGGTGGGCCAGCGGCACAGAAATGACGCTGGTCGGAGCCATCGAAGGCATCGTCACTTACGTGATCGGTATCGGTCTGGGCAAAGTGGGAACGTAACCGTTCCCACTCTCAGGGCTGGGGCAGCACGAGCACTTCCACCCCCGAAGCCGCGTCCGCCGAATGGAAGACCGTCTCGGTCGCCGCCTTGAAATCGGCAGGACTGGCATGGGGAACATCCGTGAAAGTCTGAGGATTCCGGTCGACTAGCGGAAACCACGAGCTTTGCACCTGCACCATGATGCGATGGCCCTTGCGGAAGGTGTGATCAAGATCGGGCATCGTGAAATCTACCTCGGCCATCTTCCCGGCGACAAACGCTTCCGGCTTCTCCCAGCTGTTGCGGAACTTTCCGCGCATCGGTTCTCCACGAAGCAGTTGCTGATAGCCACCCATCCGCAGCGCCGGCGTATCGATTACGCGCTTCCCAATCGTGCTGCCGGTGTCCGGGTC
>JAFAKX010000035.1 GCA_019234945.1 Silvibacterium sp. | reverse complement strand
GTTGACCGGGGTGTCCTTGGTGATAATCCCCTCTGAAAGAGCGGCCAATGCGACGGAAACCTTGATGGTCGAGCATGGCTCGGCGCCGCTCGAAAGCGCGAGCTTCTGGTTAACCATGGCGAGGATACGGCCGTTGCTGGGATCAATGGCGACGACGGTGCCATACATGTTTCCAAGAGCGGCAATGGCTGCCTGGCGAACGACTGGGTCTTCGCCGGTAGTGATATCGCCCTGGGTCAAATCATCACTGGTGAAGGAACTCGCGTAAAACCTCTCGTAGCTGCGGCGATGCACCGTGAGTGACGCGCGGCGCAGATGGGCGGAACCACTATAATGCCGGGCCGTGGACGCAGTTACGCTGGTCGCGGCTACCCGATGGCTGTGCTGAAGATGGCTGATGTGACCCTGCGCGCCTGCTGATTCCTGCACATGTGCGCGGCTGCGATGCGCCGTGTGATGCGTCGTGGTCGGAGCCGCATTCGCAAAAGTCGCGAACGGCGACACGAGCAGAACCACTGAGCAATACCAATGAACCAAGCGTTTCATCAACATCTTCTCTAAATCCTCAAATGCTTCCCGAAGGACTTCCGGAGCCTTGTCTACGAGCGGGTGGACGAAACCTTGCTCGCATCTTACACACACAACAGCCGTCGCGCATGACTTATTTGTGACTGCAGCGGAAAGGGGTTCCCGATTTGGCACCGGGAACTTCTATCCCGATTCTACGGCAACTCACGGTCCGCGGGGCCCTTGCTGTACGACTACAACCCGCCCCGGCGCAGAAATGCCGGAATGTCCAGGTTGTCTCCATCCTGATTGTGGGCATCGGCGAAGATCGTATCCCCGTGAGCGGGCCGCTCAACCACCGCTACCGCAACCTCCTCAATGACTATCGGCGAATCATGAGCATCGAACGCAGCACCGTTACCTGTAAGGGATGCCTGGTAACCGGTATCGTCTTCGCGTTTTATTTCGCCAACCGTCTGCGGCCCGGGCTCTCCAGCCACTTCCACCAATACCCGGCGTGGGGCTGCCGTTGGGAAGATCGGGTCTTCCAGCTCCTCACTCGCAAACCGGGGGCGCGCAGTCTGAGCGCTCGTCTCCACACGCGGGATCAGCGGCTGTTGAAGCACTGCGTTGAGCATGCGCTCGCGGCGCTCGGGCATTTCCTTGCGGAACCCAGTGGCGATGACGGTGATCTTGACCTCGTCCTTCATGTTCTCGTCGAGAACCGCCCCGAAGATGATGTTGGCCTCCTCATGAGCCGCGTTCTGGATAAGTGTGGACGCCTCATTCACCTCAGTCAGCTTGAGCGAGCTGGATCCGCTGATATTAATCAGGATGCCGCGGGCTCCATCGATCGCTCCATCTTCAAGCAGCGGCGAGGCCATGGCGGCCTGCGCGGCCTCCACAGCACGGTTCGCGCCCGAGCGGATCGCCGTCCCCATCACCGCATAGCCCATGCCGGCCATCGTGGTCTTCACGTCGGCGAAGTCGCGGTTGATGATGCCGGGAATGGTGATGATGTCGGAGATACCCTGCACGCCCTGTCGCAGCACGTCGTCGGCGATGCGGAAGGACTCGAAGAAGCCGGCGTCCTTGGCCACAGCGAGCAGCTTCTCATTGGGAATCACGATGACAGTATCGACGCTCTCTAGCAGCTCCTGCAGGCCGCGCTCGGCCTGGACCATGCGGCGCTTGCCTTCAAAGGCGAAGGGCTTCGTGATGACGGCGACCGTGAGGGCTCCCATTTCACTAGCCAGTGAGGCAATTACCGGGGCTGCTCCCGTGCCCGTCCCGCCGCCGAGGCCAGCGGTGACGAAGACCATGTCGGAGCCTTCGAGCGCTTCGATGATTTTCTCGGAGTCTTCGAGGGCCGCCTTGCGTCCCACATCCGGATTCGCGCCCGCTCCAAGCCCGCTGGTCAGCTTGGTGCCAAGCTGGAGCTTCAC
This sequence comes from Silvibacterium sp., assembly GCA_019234945.1. Lineage (GTDB taxonomy): Bacteria > Acidobacteriota > Terriglobia > Terriglobales > Acidobacteriaceae > Silvibacterium. The sequence continues at coordinate 7,237 of JAFAKX010000035.1, read as the reverse complement.
GGGCGCCTGGGAAAGCTGGAGAGCCTGGCGGTCAGTATTGGCCACGATGAACTCCACACCTTCCACGCGGGCAGCAATCATCCGGTTGACGGCATTGCCGCCCCCGCCGCCGACGCCAATGACCTTGATCCTGGCCCCGCGGAGGATTTCGTCGTGATAGTGGATGCGGATTTCGTCTGGACGGTTCATGGTTTCGGCTCCTATAGGCTTCCGGCAAAGATGGCGCGCAGCTTCGCGCGCAGGCTGTTGTCTTCCGCTGCCCGCATGACGCTGGTGCGGTGGCTGTAAAGCAGGGTTCCGATGAGAGCGGCGCACTCGGGCTGCGCCAGTTCCGATGGCATGCGCGACAACGGGACGGGCGAGCCGATGCGGGCGGGCACCCGAAGTTGGCTCTCGGCAACGTCGAGCATGCCGGCCAGGCGCGCGCCGCCTCCGGCGAGTACGCACCCCGCGCCCAATGCTTCGAGCACACCGCCGTGGCGGAGATTATCGCGCAGTATGTGGAAAAGTTCGCGGGCGCGGGGCTCGAGTATCTCGCAGATCAGTCGCTGGCGGACGACTCGCGGTTCGAAGCCGGGCATTCCCTGCAGTTCGATCTCGCTGCTTTGCGAAACAGAGGTGACTACGGCATTGCCGTAGTGGCACTTGATCCACTCGGCCTCGGGGGCCGTAATGTGCAGGCCCACGGCCAGATCATTGGTGAAGTGATCCCCACCGATCGGAATGACCGATGTGTGCGCAACCGAACCCTCAAAGTAAACGATCAACTCAGAGCTGCCTGCTCCAACATCCAACAGGCAAACCCCCAGCTCCCGCTCATCGGCGGAAAGCGTGGCTTCGGCAGCGGCAATCGATTCGAAGACCGTCTCTGTGACTTCAAGGCCGGCTTTGTTGGCACAGGTGACGATGCTCTGCTGGGCGCTCGCCGAACATGTGGCGATATGCAGATTCACCTCAAGCCTGTTCCCAACCATGCCGATCGGGTCATGGATGCCCGGCTGTTCGTCGAGAATGAACTGCTGCGGAAGCAGGTGGACGATCTCGCGCTCTGGCGGCAGGGAGATCGTCCGCGCACGGTCAACGGCGGCACGGACCTCTTCCCGAGTGATCTCGCGCATGCGCGAACCCAGGCTGATCCCCCCCCGGCTGTTGAGGCCACGGATGTGGGGGCCCCCTATGGAGATGACGCAACGCTCGATGGTGGCGTCGGCGCTGTCCTCGGCGAGGGTGGCCGCCTGGTTGATGGACTCTACGGCGGGGCGGATGTCGGCGATGACGCCCTTGCGGGTGCCGGCGGAGTCCACGATGCCGTGTCCCCGGTAACGTAGCGCACCCTCGTTCAGCTCGGCGATCAGCACACGGGTCTTGGCAGAGCCCACGTCAAGGACGGCGATCAGGTTGTCGGCCTTCTGGGTCATCCGGCGGCTCCGGAATGTGCAACCGCGGTATGCTTGCGGACCGGCGCAGGATGCTTCCGGGCCTTCGCCGACGGGACGGGCTGGGGCGCAGGCATTGCGGCGGCTCCGGCTGGTTGCGCAGTTGGAGCGGGATCGGTGTCGGCGGTGTGGCCGTCGGCCATCTTCAGCACCACCTGTGTGTCGTAGCGGAGATCGACCGAAGCCAGGTGCGGGTACTGTTGCTGCCATTCGGCCAGGTGCGACTGGTAGGTGCGATAACGGGCGAGGAACTTCTCGTCCCCGAAGTGGAGCAGCATGTCGGTTGCGCCGGCGGGCAGGCTGGCGCGCACGTCCTCGGGATCGGAGAGGTCGATCTCGCTCAGGTCGGAGGAGATCTTCTGGCCTTCCGAGTCGAGGTCGGCGATGAACCGCTGGTAGAGACGCATCCGCGGCGTGCGGACCGAGAGCGGATCACTGGGGTTGATTCCCGTTACGACCGGGAACGAGAAGTGGCGCGAAGCGATCATCGCAGGAGGCATATCGAGAATCACGCCTGCGGCATCAACCAGCTTCACCTGATCGCCGACGCGGGCGAAGGCGATGGGCGTGCGCTCGCGGACGGCAACGCGAAGCTGGTTCGGCAGGATTCGCATGACGGTCGCGTGCTCGACCCAGGGAATGCGCTCAAGCTCGGCGCGGCGCGTGGCGAGCGGGATGAAGAAGATGTTGCGGCCGATATCGGCTCCGAAGACAGAGAGGAGGTCGTCGCGGGTGAGTTGGCTGTTTCCGACGGTCTGAATCGATGCTGCGGTGTCAATGCGGAACCGCGGGTCGTTCTCAAGAAAATTGCGGGTGGCGAGGACGGTCCAAACCGCCCCCCCGGCTACGGCGAGTGAGGCGAGGAGGAGGACGATCCTTCCCCAGCGGGTGCGGGCCCAGGCGGGGAGGAAACCCTGGCGGACCGGCGGGCGGCGGCGGGTGCGGAGGAAGGGCTGGTCGTCTCCGGGGCTTGGCCGACCGGTGTCGCCGACGCTGTCGACGGCCTTGGCGGCAATCCGGTCGACCGCGGCGTCGCGGTCCGAGCGGGGCCGCGACGCGGAAGCGGGACGGAGGAAAGCCTCGTCGAGATCGTCATTAACGAGGGTCGTGCCGCGGGTTTTCGATGAGTCAGTTTTGGGCACGGCCGAGCAAGGTCGTGGAGAATCGCCTCTCCGACTATAGCCTGCGGTGGGCTGTGGACCGTTGCACGAAATTCAGGGGGGGAATCAAGGGAGACAGCCATTAGCGATTCGAGATTAGCCCTTAGCCATTAGCGATTTAGAGATCGGCTTCGGTGGCTTTCCCGACTTATCGAGAGAGGTACCCCTCCCCTGTTTTTGGCCGTTATTTGTAATCCATTCATGAGATTGGGCTTAACTGCACGATTTTGTAAGCCATTCATTCCATTGGAGGAGAGTCGTAAGCCATTGTTTTTACGTGATTTATGGACTTGTCTTTGAAGGAAGTTTGTAACCCATTCATTCTATAGTCAAGGCCTGTAAGCCATTGTTGTTGCGATAGTTAGGACGCAAATCGAAGCGACGGGCTGTAATCCATTCATCCCATTGGGGATTGTCGGAGTGGAGTCCCCAAACGAAACTGGCCCGCCGGAGCAGGCCTTCTGTTTCTATTTTATCAATCCGGGAGAGATGATCGGCCAGGCTGGAGCGGGAGTTAGCGGCTTGGAATCAGTGAGCTGCGGGCAGGGGCCCGGCGCGATGGCTTGACAGCCGATGGCAGCGCCGCCTCTAGGTGTGTGTCGTCCCTCCCGGGACTCGGTCCTTTTAAGGATCCACGTACCCGGCACTCCCGTGCCGGGCTACGGTTTGTTCCGCCCCCCTGCGGGGCTGGTTCGAGCAGGGCTGATTCGAGCAGCGCAGGCCGACTTCGTGGCGGGCCGATTTCATGGCGCTCGGTCGATCTGCGCTGGTGATGCAAACCTCAACGACCAGCACTCCCGTGCCGGGCTACGGTTGTTCCGCCCCTGTCGGGGCTGGTTCGAGCAGATCGGGCCGATTTCGTGGCGGGCGGATTTCGTGATGCGCGGTGGGTTGCGCTGGTGATTCAGGAAGGTTTCATCGGGGACTGGTGGAAGCCGAGGATGTTGCCTTCGGTGTCCTTGAAGGCAGCGATCCAGCCCACGCCCGGTGGGATTTCGGTTTTGGGGAGGGCGACGGTGCCTCCGGCGGCGACGACTTTGGCGAGGGCGTCGTCGATAGAGTCGACCTCCATGTAGTTCATAAAGGGCTGGCCGGGGTCCTTGCGGGGCATGAGCCCGCCGTTGATTCCGGTGTCTCCGTCCTTGGTTTCGATGAGCCAGTAGTTCGCTCCCCAGGGATCGGTGATCTTCCATCCGAGGGCCTGTTCATAGAACTTGATGGCGCGCTGGACGTCATTGGCGGGGATTTCGAAGTGAACGATGGGGTTTGGCATGGCGGGGAGAATGATAGCGGATTGGAGGGGACGATTGGGGTGAAATTGTGACGAATGAAGCGGTCCCGTCGAAGCTCATTCCGTGGGAATTAGGCCTGAGCTTTGACATGTCTACCCGGTTCTTATGAAGTGACTCATGGCCCCAACGGCTGGCACCCTGCCCGGTAAAGAGGCTCAGTCGGTCTCGATCGAGTAAACCTGGAATGAAACCGGTAAGCTATTCGTTATCTGGTGGTTACGGCGGTGTGACCGCCGTCTTCACAAAAAATCAACGGCAAACGGACGGGAACTTCATACATGACGTCCCCTCTGCGTTCCATACTCTGGCCAGTTAAGCGAGAGGTTTCGCTTAACGCCATTGGCACCCGCGGCGGCGCTCTGCCCCAGTGGTTCTATCAACCCAAAATGGAGAGTAAATCAAAGATGTCATCGAAGTCCGACGGCCGGGGCCAGGCGGACCGGCTCACCATTGAATATATCGACGGATTGTACAGCTATGCGATGGTGTTGACCCGCAACCAAGCGGAAGCACAAGACCTCGTTCAGGAAACCTATCTTCGCGCCATGCAGGCAAAGGAAAAACCAATCCCGGGGAGCAACATAAAGGGCTGGATGTTCACGATTCTGAGAAATATCTGGCTTAACCAGCTGCGGAAGGTGCGAAATGCTCCTCAAATGGTCGAGATCGAGGGTGAAAATGGCGCCGCTGATGAGGTCGTCGAGCCATCCGAGAACGCCCGCGATCTTTATATTCGCAGAGTGGAAGCCGAGCGGGTGCGAGCGGCGATTGAGGAACTGCCGGTAAAATTTCGCGAAATTATCCTGCTGCGCGAATATGAAGATCTGTCTTATCAGGAGATTGCGGTCGTGCTGGGCTGCTCTATCGGAACCGTGATGTCGCGGTTGGCGAGGGCACGCACCAGGCTTCGTACACAGTATTTTGCAACATTGAAGCGACCTGAGCTGCCCGGAGTGATGGACACCACACCGAAGATTTCAATGACGCAACGCGAACAGAGAAACCGCAATCCACTACTCCGCAACAGGCAGGCGCAATTTGGTGAGCAATTCCCTGTATCGCGGGTCGCGGTGCAGATTTTTCATTAGCGGATCGACCTTAATGTCGGGCAATCCGGAATCTCGCTGCTTGTATGCACGCGCCAGCCATTCAAACGATTTGTCAGACTCGCCGCGAAACGCATATACCTCGGCGATCTGATAGGCCGAATCGCTGTCATTCTTCGCAATCAGCTCACTCAGAGCAGCATTCGAATCGTGTTCACGGCCGAGCGTGTGATAAACCAATGCCAAGTCGGTGAGTTTCTCCCAGTCGCTAGATTCCTTCTCAAATTCAGCGAGTGCCTCCTGAGGTTTCCCTTCTGCCATGAGAATCTTACCCAGATCGGCATGCACGAAGGCGCCCTGCGGGTTCAGCTCCAAAGCTTTGTACAGCTCGGCCTGGGCTTCATCGTATCGACCTGCCATGTACAGCAGGAATCCCAGGCTCAAACGAGCATTGGCACGAAGGGGGTCGAGCGCGACCGATCGTTCATCGAGCTGGACTGCCTCATCGAGATGGCCCAATGCTCTGGACAGGTACGAGCGCATGCGAGGGACTTCGGCGCTACCCGGTGCTAAGGCTGCTGCTTTGGTAAGGCAAGTGTCAGCGGTGTCCCAATCCCAGTCGTGATAGATTTGCGTCCTCGCCAGCGCCAGATAGGCTGAGGCCGACGCAGGATCGAGCGCAATCGCTCGCTCCGCATCATCGCGTGCTTTTCGGAAGCCCTCTGTAACATTAGTCAAGCCGTCCTCAGCAATCATGTTCTGTACCGACGCTCGCAAAGCCCACGCCGGTGCATATCCCTCATCGAGCTTGATAGCTGTGTCGGCATAGGCGAGCGCCTTGTCGATGTCTTCCTTTCCTGCCCCTCTCCCTAAAAAGTAATTCCCCTGCAGGTAAGCCTGGTATGCATCGGGATTCACACTGCGGGGGGCCGGAGTGACCAGTTGCCCGTTGCCTCCCAGCAACTTCACTTGTAACGCTTCGGTCGTGGCCAGGGCGATTTCATCCTGCACAGCAAAGATGTCATTGATCTCGCGGTCGTACGTTTGCGACCAAAGCTGAAAGCCGTCGTGAGTCTTGACCAGTTCGGCGGTGATGCGAACATGGTTGCCCTGCCGGCGCACACTTCCCTCAAGAACGTTAGCAACGCCGAGCTTCCGTCCTACGTCGCGCAGGTCTTCATTTTTATCCCTGAACTGAAAGGACGAGGACCGTCCTGCGACCCTCACGCCTGACACTTTCGCGAGGTCGTTAATCAGCTGTTCGGCAAGCCCATCTGAAAAATACTCGTCGTCCTTGGCCGGGCTCATGTCCGCGAAGGGCAGTACGGCGATGGACGTATCGGTGTTTACCGGGGGGATATTCCGTCCATTCGCTCGAGGCTCAAAGCGCCTGACTAGCGCCACTGCCACAAGTACCGCAAAGACTGGTATCAATGCCAGCTTCCACAGCAGGCGCTTGCGGGAGGAATGTTCCGGTTCCGGGGGGGCGGCGGTTAGGGGTTCAGCCGTCTCTTGTGTGACATTCGACAGGAGTGAGGGCGTCGGCTCGGTCGTGTGCTCATCTGGGACGGGGACCGCTGTGACGGGAGCCACAAACCTGTATCCACGCTTGGGCACGGTTTCAATGAATTCGGGACTCTCAGCGCGGTCACCCAAAGTCTTCCGGACTTCGAGGATGTATTTTCGTAAGACCTCCGGATTGACGTAAGTCTCTGGCCACAACGCCTCAAGAATTTCGTCTTGTGACACTACTCGCCCCGCGTGCTCGACCATGTAAGCCAGTACATCAAAGGATTTGGGGGCTATGGACACACGATCCCCGTCGCGCCACAGGATGTGGTTCGCCGTATCCAGACGGAACGCCTTGAATGATTTCATCCCAGGGATCTGCTCTAGCTGTTGTGCTGGATGGTTCCGGCCTTCAAACTACTAAATGAGTGTTTTCTGTCGGTTGGGGTGCCATCCACATTCATCGAGCACCCATGACTACTACGGTGACGGCCTCGTCACAAAAATTCGACAAAAGCGCTACCTAAACTATACCAAATTTTCGGTCTGCCGAAGCCCACCAGGCGCGCGTCTATCCCCGCCCTTCGCTACTTCACCCATCACGCCGACAAGCGGATTCCATGTTTAGTGAATTGCGCCCATGGATCGTACCCTGCAAAAATGGCGAATCGGCGGCAGTCGTGATCCAATCAATGGTCGTATTGGGAAGGAGCCAGGACCGTGGAAACTTTGGACCGCACGAGCGTGATTCAGGGAGATGACGGGTGCAATGACGGGCATTATCGCTGCAAGGA
>JAFAKX010000022.1 GCA_019234945.1 Silvibacterium sp. | reverse complement strand
GGTGGTTGAGGCTCACCGTGCTGGCCCCCTCACGCTCACGGCGCTGACTTCAGCGGCGGAAGCGCTCCGCCGAATCAGATACCCGAAAACTTAGTGCTCGTGCGCGATCGCCAACGACAGGTAGATCAGTGTAAGCAGCATGAAAACGTAGGCCTGAATCAGCGACACGAATAAGTGCAGCCCTAGGAAGACCACCGGCAGGGCCACCGGAATCATCGAGAAGAACACCAGCGTCAGCAGGTCGCTCGCAAACATGTTCGCGTAAAGACGGATAGTGAGCGACATCACGCGCGCGAGGTTCGAAATGATCTCAATCGGGCCGACCAGCCACGCTATCCACCACATCGGGCCGAGAAATGTCTTGGCATAGCCAATTGCTCCGTGTTCCCGGAGGCCCTGCCAGTTGAAGTAAAGCCACGTAGGAATCGCGAGCCCCAACGGAACCACTGGATTCGAGGTCGGCGTTTCAATTCCGGGAAGCAACCCCATAAGGTTGCAGCTCAGCACGAAGACCCCGATCATTGTCGCGTACGGCACAAACTTCTCGTAACCGTGACCAATGGTGGCGTCCGCCTGGTCGCTCACGAACTCGTGCACCACTTCTGCCAGATTCTGAGCTGTCCCCGGCTTCTCTGCATTCAAACTGAGCCGCGTAACAATGAAGAAGATCACCATTGCTGCGGCGATCACAAGCTCCAGGGTTAATGCGTCGTTGATCGGCGCGTTCGGGCGCGCCGGGTGAATTCCCAGCGAATGGAGAATGGCGACCAGCGGCGCTCCGAAAAGGTGGTTGAGCAGTCGCGTCAGCGAAACGAGTAAATCGTGCATGATTCCTTGCGATTCGTTGATTTGCTACTCAGGAGCGCGACAAACGCGCAACCTCAATCAGGAGGGCAACCGCCACCATCCCCAGCCCTGCTATCAGCGCGTAATACGGTCCCGGTAAACACTTAAGGGTAACATAGATAACCCCTGCGGCCGCTCCCAGCCGCAGGAAAAACATGGTCACTACCCACCCCGTCGACCGCGGAATCTTCTGATTATCCAGCTTCGCATTCATCAACTCGATCAATTGCTGCCATTCGTACAATCCTGTTGCTGAGACGAATGTCCCAGCGAGAATCTGCAACCCCATCTTCCAGCCTGCGAGCAGATTCAGCACGCCGAACCCGAAGACCGCCATGGCCGCTGTCATCCGCAGTGCACGCCGCAAAGCCGCCTTCAGATCGGCGTCAGAAAAATTCAGCAATGAATTTGTCCCATTCATTTGCGCTTCTCATTGCCGGCCCGCAGAGCCTGCCGCACCACCTCAACCAGACCGGCCGCCGAGCCGAAGAGGAGCCCGACGATATAGATCCAGCTCGTATGCAGCCATTTGTCGAGCAACGCCCCCGCTCCCCAGCCGATCAGTACCGCGGCGGGCAGCACAAACGCAATCTGCAGAAGGCTCTCCGCCTGCGCCAGCGTGTTCATTCCACTGCTGCGGGAATCGTCCCGGCGTTTACCGCGATCCAGGTTCGGGTCCGGAGCACTCATTTCCCTGCCTTTTATACATCACCAAGGCATCGCCGGGCCTGAGCACGAGGTGTCCTGCCTGCAAAGCTATACTGGCAAAAGCCATCTTATTCAAGGAAGCACAGTGTTCGAGTCAGACTTCGAGCGAAACCTCTTCGCTCTCCGCCAGGAAAAACTCAGACAGATCGAGGCCCTCGGCCAGCCCGCATATCCCAACTCATTTGCGGCAACGCACTCCATCCCTGAACTGCGCAGCACGTACGACAACGCGACCGCCGAGCAGCTCGACGCCAACCGCATCAACGTCGCCGTCGCCGGACGCATCATGGCCATTCGCCTGCAAGGCAAAGCAGGATTCGCCCAGCTGCAGCAGAACGGCGTGCGCCTGCAGATCTACGTCCGCAAAGACGCCGTCGGCGACCGGGCCTTCGAGCTCTACAAGCTGCTCGATCTCGGCGACCACATCGGAGTCACCGGCTATCTCTTCCGCACGCGCACCGGAGAGCTCACCATCCACGTTGAGACCATCACATTCCTCGCCAAGGCCATGCTCGCCCTGCCGGAGAAATACCACGGCCTTGCCGACGTCGAGCTCCGCTACCGCCAGCGCTACGTCGACCTGTTCATGAACACCGTGCTCAACGAAGGCACGCCCGCCGAGATCCCCATCCGCGACGTCTTCATCAAGCGCGCAAAAGTGCTCGCTGCCCTGCGCAAATTCTTCGACTCCCGCGGATTCGTCGAAGTCGAAACGCCCATGATGCAGCCCATCGCCGGAGGCGCCGCCGCCCGCCCGTTCGTCACACATCACAATACGCTGGATCTTGACCTCTTCCTGCGCATCGCGCCCGAGCTATATCTCAAGCGCCTCGTCGTCGGCGGCATCGACCGCGTCTACGAGATCAACCGCAACTTCCGCAACGAAGGCATCTCGACGCAGCACAACCCCGAGTTCACGATGCTCGAGTTCTACCAGGCCTATGCGAACTACTGGGACTTGATGGACCTGACGGAGGAGTGCATCAATTTCGTCGCACAGGAAGTAAACGGCTCGACCAAAACCTGGTTCAATGGCACTGAGATCGACCTCAGCCAGTGGCAAAGACTAAGTATGCGGGAGGCGATCATCAAGTGGTGGCCAACCGAGTTTGGCGCCGCTCCGTCCCTAACAACGTTCGCGACTCCGGACGGGCTTGAGAGATTTCTTAATGAGTCCCTACAGTACTTGCATACTCATTACCCGCAGATAGTCACGCCCAGCAGCGAAGTACAGGGGGTAGACATTGAGCGACATCGTCGACTTCGCAGCCTTCTCCTCCTCATAAATGGACAGCTGATATTGCTTCGTGGAGACTTGACACCCCTCGCAGAGGCTGTAATGAAGGCGTTAAAAATACCCGGCGCGATCCCTCCTCTACCGCGTCAGCCCCAACCGCTTGGGAAGACGATCGCGGGCATCTTCGAAGCCATCGCCGAACCCCACCTCATCCAGCCAACCATCATCTATGATTTCCCACTCGCCGTCTCTCCGCTCTCAAAGCAGAAGCCCGACGAGCCTGACTGGGTCGAGCGGTTCGAGTTCTACATCGGAGGATTCGAGCTGGGCAACGCATTCAGCGAGTTGAACGATCCCGAAGAACAGCGCAAGCGATTCGAGCAGCAGATCGCTCAGCGCCTGCGCGGCGACGACGAAGCTCATCAGATGGACGAGGACTACGTCCGCGCGCTCGCCTATGGCCTCCCGCCCACCGGAGGCGAAGGCATTGGCGTCGACCGGCTTACCATGATTCTCACCGGCGCCAGTTCCATCCGCGACGTGATTCTGTTTCCGTTATTGCGTCCGAGAAGAGCCACACCTGACACAGAAAACGAGCAACCACAACAAGAGGAGTAGATCCAAAGGAAGCTCACTCCCCCAGCAACAACCTCTGCGTTGAAATCGCGCGCCCCGTTCTGCCGTCGCACTCAATCAGCGTTGCCGCCATCCGAGGATCCCCCTTCGCCGCCTCGAATTTCCCTGGCATTCCCGTCAGAAATCGCTGCAGCACCAGTTCCTTCTCCACGCCGATCACGCTGTCGTAGGGTCCGCTCATGCCTACGTCAGTCTGGTACGCCGTCCCACCGGGTAGTACGCGATCATCCGCCGTCGGCACATGTGTGTGCGTGCCCACCACCGCGGTCACGCGGCCGTCGAGATACCACCCCATCGCCACCTTCTCCGAAGTCGCCTCGGCGTGGAGATCCACCACAATCACCCTGGCCCTGAGCCTATCGAGTAGCGCATCGGCCGTGCGAAAGGGATCTTCGCTCGCGCCCATGAAGACGCGCCCTTGCAGGTTGATCACCGCATAGGTTTGCCCGTCGGGCAGTTCGCCCTCATAGAACCCATACCCTGGCGTTCCCGCCACAAAATTTGCCGGCCGTATTAGCCGCCGCGGACGCTCGTGGCTATCTTCACCCTCCGACTGCATGTACTCGATGATCTCGCGCTTGTCCCACACATGATTCCCCGTGGTCAGCACATGCGCGCCCAGATTGAAGAGATCATCGGCGATCGCCGGCGTAACTCCGAACCCTCCTGCCGCATTCTCCGCATTAATGATCACCAGGTCCGCGCCGCGTTCGGCGATCACGTGCGGAAGATGCTCTCGCACGATGCGACGTCCTGCGCTGCCGAACACATCGCCTACAAAAAGAATCCGCAAAATTCGTTCATCTCCTGTTACATGGATAAAAGACTTGATGCTAAACGTTTTCAACCGGTAAGTCGCGTGAATGACAGATTACGGGGAATTCCGGTAACTTCAGCATAGGGAATCGGCAAAACCTGTGTTAGCGTGGCAACATGGCCATCAATACCCGATTCGCCACCGGCGTCCACGCCCTCGTCTTGCTCGCTGCCGAACCGGATGTACTGCAGACCTCAGAGGATGTGGCTCGCAAGCTGAACACGAACCCCGTTGTGATCCGCCGCGTCTTCTCTCTGCTGCAGCAGGCGAAGCTGGTCGAGAGCCAGAAGGGCCCGAATGGTGGCTCAAAGCTGGCGCGTCCCGCAAAGGAAATTACGCTCAGCGATGTCCATCGGGCTCTCAACACAGGAGACCTCCTTCACGGAGTGATTTTCTCCGGTGCCCAGTCCAAGGTAAGCTCCGCACTCGAACAGGTCTTCGCAAACGTCTCACGTGCGGTCGAGAAAGAACTCGACCAGACCACCCTGAACCAACTGGTTAAAAAAGCCTCGAAGAAGTCCAAACACTAGAGCATTTACAGTCAGCTCCAATCCGCACCCTCATGCTCGTTGTGGACTTTCCGAGATTGCCGCACCACCAGATATCAGACTGTTACATTCTGCTCTCGCCCATTCTCGGGTACTCCGCGAGAATGCACGCTCGCACGCTTCCAGCGGCGTAGCAGGAGTGACGCAATCGCAATCAGGGCAACCGTAAGTCCAATCCAGAGCCCCGGCAGGCCCCATTTGAGGCGGAAGCACATCAGTGCGCCCAGCGGAAGTCCGAACAGCCAGTAGCCGGCGAAGTTCATCAGCATCGGAAACCGTGTCTCGCCCAGTCCGCGCAATGCGCCTGTCGCCACTGTCTGGCAGCCGTCGAATATCTGAAAGGCTGCTACGATCGTCAGAATCTGGACGCCCATCGACAGAATCTGCCGGTCGCGGCTGTATATTTCGATAATCGGCCGCGGAGCCAGCAAAAACGCCAGTGCGGCCAGGCCCATAAAGGCAACCCCGAGGCACACGGCCATCCATCCGGCCCTTCTGGCTCGCGCTGGATTCCCTGCTCCGATCGCGTGCCCCACAGCGACGGCCGCAGCTGCAGAAATCCCCAGAGGAACCATAAATGTATAGGCTGCGCAGCTCAGCGCAATCTCATGTGTTGCCAAAGCGACCCGATCAAGATGCGACGCCATGATCGTCGCCGCGCCGAATGCGGCCATCTCGAGGATCACCTGGAATGCCGCTGGAACACCCAGGTCGAGCAGAGCACGAACCCGCGTCCACTCTGGCGTTGGCCAATGCGCAAACAGCGGATGCCCGCGCCCACGCTCGTGTCGCCAAGCAACATACACAAGCACAGCTGCCATATAGATGCGGGACACAACAGTCGAAAGCGCGGAGCCGTTCACCCCCATGGCCGGCATCCCGAGCTTACCGTAGATAAAAATCCAGTTGCCGGCAAGATTTACCAGGTTCGCCGAGATCAGGGCGAATGTCACTGGCCGCACCAGCCCCAAGCCCTGCAGATAGCGCCGGAATCCACCATAGATCAGCAAGGGCAGCGTGCCCCAATTGAGAATCCCGACATACGAACGCGTATATACACCGACCAGCGGATCGACTCCGTGCGCCGTAAACGGGAACCGTGCAACAACAATGAAGAGCATGAGCAACGGCGTGAATGCCAGCGCTATATACATCGCCTGCGCAAGCCAGCGATGACACTGATCGAATTGCCGCGCGCCCCACGCGCGCGAAACCATCGTGTCCAGCCCCAGCAGAACACCTATGCCGAAGATGGCCGGCGCGTAGTAGATCGCGTTGCCTAAACCCACCGCCCCAATCGCCGCCGCGCCAAGCTTGCCGACCATGATCACGTCCACGATGCTCATAGTCATCCACCCGATCTCAGACAGTGCTACCGGAATTGCGAGTCCGAGCAGCGCCCGAAGTTCTGCCCAGAGATCCACGCGCTCGCTATGCTGATCAAAGACCAGCGTCTCAGGTTGAGTATCCGTAGAATGCATTTCTCAGATTAAGCTTACGATGCGAAGTCTCTGATGTACCCGCACAATCAGACTGCAGACGTCTGTGTTAAATTCAAGTTAGCTGAAGCTGGAGAGATGGCCGAGTGGTTGAAGGCGCACGCTTGGAAAGCGTGTTTAGGGGAAACTCTAACGTGGGTTCGAATCCCACTCTCTCCGCCATATTATTGAAAATAATATACAGCATCATCTGAGGTTTTTCGGCGCTAGCGAGCAAACTCCGCGTAGAGTGACGCATGCCCCTCGCCAGATAAACTACCGGAAGTGCTTCGATCATGATCCCTTCATCCCTGAAAGCTTTGGATGTTCTCGAGGGGAAATGCTCGAATTCGATCCCGGTCATCGGCTGGATGAGACCGCGGCAGTGATCGTCGGAGTCGGGATGGCTGCTTTTGATCCGGCGGCTGCGCAACCGCCCGCCGGAAAGCCCATTATGCTCTCCGTCAATTCGGACAGCGGAGCGCATTTCCCGGCGACACGATTAGTGCACCCCCGATAAAGTTCTGCATTCCCGGACATTGCCCGGCCAGGGATATCGTCCAACGCATCTGTCATAGGAGATGGGATTACCTTGATTCGCCGGTTCATTCTGCCTGCATAGGGGTTGGCGTAATGGCGGACCAGTACAGGAACGTCTTCGCGGCCGTCGCGTAAGGGGGACAAAGTGACCGGGAACACGTGCAATCGGTAATAAAGATCGGCTCTGAATTTGCCGTTTACAACCATTCGCGCGATGTTTCTGTGCGTTGCCGCAATCACTCTAACATCCACTCTCTGCGTCCGCGTGCTGCCCAGCTTTTCTGTCCGCGTAGCCCGAGATGACCTCATGAAGAGACAAATGATCTAGCGAATCGCGCCAAGTGCCAATCCATTGCCGCTTGAGCTGTTGCTTATCGAGCATCTGGCAGGATGTGCATTGTGTATTCGAGCGATTGCCAGCACATAAATCCACTCCGGCATGGCATTTCACGTGCAACGATCCACGGCAAGAACGCGCACCCGATAGGGCAGGCGTAACAAAGATCGAGGACGGTGAGCCGGGCAAAAGGGCCAGCACACGCCGTCCGAGGACACATATATGAGGAGAGGATTGATGAGGCTTTATTCCCGTTTCATACTTGCCGTCATTCTTGCGGCAGGCATTGGAGCAAACGCGCAGGACGTTGCGTCGGATGCCGGCAAGGCAGCCAAGGACACAGGCCATGCAACTGCCAAAGCTGCTGAGGCCACCGAGCACGGCACTGAAAAAACAGTTGAAAAAACATCGAGTGTAACAGGCCACGCTGTGAAGAAGACCGCGCACGGTATCAAAAAGGGCGCAAAAGGCACCGCCCACGAGTTGAAGGGAGACGAAAGCAAGACCACCGAGACGCCCAAGTAAGCGACCTTCAGCCCAGCTTTGGCCTCTCGTTGCATGCTCGATAACGACGAGGAACACGGAAGGCCTTTGGAGCAGGTCGGGATGCCACGCTTAACCCAGCACGCGCCCGGCCTGCATGCCTGTCTGTGGTTTGCCGGCAGGTCCGTGACTTCATTGCGAACATCAGGCACCGGCTGCCGGGGATGCAGGAGCAGTTCTGAAGCGCAGAAGCCGCCGCGCGTAGCCGCAACGCGGTCGACGGTGAGCTGAGCTACCCCGG